>NZ_AOSQ01000018.1:0-202732 GCF_000349605.1 Kocuria sp. UCD-OTCP | reverse complement strand
ATCAACGAGGAGATCGCCGCCCTGGGGCCCATGAGCAAGGGCGAGAGGACCGTCCTGGCCGTGTTCGTCATCGCCGCGTTCTTCTGGATCGTCCCGGGGCTGCTGTCCGGCATCGGCACCATCGGCGAGCAGCTGCCCTGGCTGGACCTCTTCGACGACACGGTGGTCGCCATCGGCGCCGGCGTGCTGCTCTTCCTGCTCCCCGGGGACAAGCAGGGCAACATGACCCTGGAGTGGAAGGACGCCGAGGAGGGCCTCCCGTGGGGCGTGCTCCTGCTCTTCGGCGGCGGTCTGTCGCTGGCCGCCGCCGTGGCCGGCACGGGCCTGGACGCCTGGTTCGGCGCGCAGGTCTCCGGGCTCGGCGCGCTGCCGATCGTCCTGCTGCTCGCGGCGGTGGTCACGATCGTCCTGCTCCTGACCGAGATCACGTCCAACACCGCCACGGCGGCCACCTTCATCCCGATCCTGGGCGGCGTCGCCGTCGGCATCGGGGTGGACCCCATGACGCTGCTCATCCCGGCGGCGCTGGCGGCCACGTGCGCGTTCATGCTCCCCGTGGGCACCCCGCCCAACGCCATCGTCTTCGCCACCGGCCAGGTCAAGATCGCCGAGATGGTGCGCGGCGGCATCGTCCTCAACATCGTGGGCGTCATCCTGATCACGATCTTCACCGTGCTCATCGGGCCCTTCGCCCTGGGCCTGGTGATCTAGCCCGTCCTCGTCCCGGCGCAGGGGGGCCCGTGGGTGTCCACGGGCCCCCCTGGTCGTGCCGCCTCCTGCGTCAGGGGGCGTCGGTGCACCGGGCCAGCACGGCCTGCGTGAACTGCTCCGTGCTCGCCGTCCCGCCGAGGTCCCCGGTCAGGGTGCCGCCGGCCATGGTCTGCTCGAAGGCGGACTCCAGGTGCCGGGCCGCCCCGGTCTCCCCGAGGTGGTCCAGCATCATGGCGGCCGCCCACATCGTGCCCACGGGGTTGGCGATGCCCTGTCCGGCGATGTCGGGGGCGGAGCCGTGCACCGGCTCGAACATGGACGGGTGGGTCTTCTCCGGGTTCAGGTTCGCGCTGGGGGCGACACCGATCGAGCCGGCGGCCCCGGCGGCGAGGTCGGAGAGGATGTCGCCGAAGAGGTTGGAGGCGACGATCACGTCGACGCTCCGCGGCTTGAGGACCATCCGGGCGGCCAGCGCGTCGATGAGGACCTTCTCGACCGTCACGCCCGGGTACTCGGCGACCGTGGCCTCCACGACCTCGTCCCAGAACGGCATGGTGTGGATGATGCCGTTGGACTTCGTGGCCGAGACCAGCCGGCCCGTGCGGCGCTGGGCCAGCTCGGCGGCGTAGCGGGCGATCCGGGTGACGCCGGCGCGGGTGAACACGGACTCCTGGACGGCCATCTCCTCGGGCCGGCCGCGGTAGAGCCGGCCGCCGACCTCGGAGTACTCGCCCTCGATGTTCTCGCGGACGACGACGAGGTCCAGCTCGTCGAGCCCGCGCAGGGGCGAGGTCACGCCCGGGAGGATCCGGATCGGCCGGAGGTTGACGTACTGGTGGAACTCGCGGCGGATGGGGATCAGCAGGCCCCACAGGGTGACGTCGTCGGGGATGTCCGGGGCGCCCACCGCCCCGAGCAGGACGCCGTCGCCGGAGGCGAGCTGCTCGATGCCGTCGACGGGCATCATCCGGGAGTGGGCCCGGTAGTGGTCGGAGCCCCACCCCCGCTCGCGCCAGTCGACGGTGAAGCCGTGCGCCTGCGCCAGCGCGTCGACGCAGCGCAGCGCGGACGGCATGACCTCCTGGCCGATGCCGTCACCGGCGATCACGTCGATGGTGTAGTGCCGTGTCCTCGTCACCAGGTCCTCCGCAGCGTCGTCGGCGCGGGAAAGGCGGGCGCCTTCCGCGCATGGCGCAGATCATAGCGCCCCGGCCGGCCCGCCCGGGGTGCGGGCGGCGCCGCCCCGGGCCGGCGGTTGGCGCGGGGCGGCCCCGGGCAGCACAATGGGAGGCAGCCATCCCGAGCGGCCGAGGGACCTGGACCGACGACGCCGCAGCAACCGTGGTCGACGTCGCAGACCGCACGGTGCTACCGCCAGGACCGATGGGGCACCGCACCCCCGGCACCCCCGCCGGGACCCTCCTGACGCCCGGGACCGTCCAGCGGCACCACTCGCACGAGGAGCTTCCCCATGGCCGACCACCAGTTCGGGTTCCGCACCCGCGCCCTGCACGCCGGGGGCACCCCCGACGCCGAGCACGGCGCCCGTGCGGTCCCGATCTACCAGACCACCTCGTTCGTCTTCAAGGACGCCGACGACGCCGCCAACCTGTTCGCCCTGCAGAAGTACGGCAACATCTACTCCCGCATCGGCAACCCGACCGTCGCGGCGTTCGAGGAGCGCGTCGCGTCCCTCGAGGGCGGCATCGGCGCCGTGGCCACCGCCTCCGGCATGTCCGCCGAGTTCCTCGTGTTCGCCGCGCTCGCCCAGGCCGGGGACCACATCGTGGCCTCCGCCCAGCTCTACGGGGGCACGGTCACCCAGCTGGACGTCACCCTGCGCCGCTTCGGGATCGAGACCACGTTCGTCCCCGGCACCGACCCCGCCGACTACCGGGCGGCGGTGCGCCCGGGCACCAAGGCCGTCTACACGGAGGTCGTGGCCAACCCCTCCGGCGACGTCGCGGACCTGGAGGGCCTGGCGGCGGTCGCGCACGAGGCCGGCGTGCCGCTGGTCGTCGACTCGACCATGACCCCGCCGTACCTGGTCCGCCCGATCGAGCACGGGGCGGACATCGTCATCCACTCGGCCACCAAGTTCCTGGGCGGGCACGGCACCACGCTGGGCGGCGTCGTCGTCGAGTCCGGCCGCTTCGACTGGGCGAACGGCAACTTCCCGTCCATGACGGAGCCGGTGCCCACGTACAACGACGTCACCTGGTGGGGGAACTTCGGGGAGTACGGATTCCTGACCCGGCTGCGCACCGAGCAGCTGCGGGACATCGGCCCCGCCCTGGCGCCCCAGTCCGCCTGGAACCTGCTCCAGGGCGTGGAGACGCTGCCGCAGCGCATGGACGCGCACCTGGCCAACGCGCGGGCCGTCGCGCGGTGGCTGGAGGAGGACCCCCGGGTCTCCTACGTCAACTGGGCCGGGTTGCAGAGCCACCCCCATCACGAGCGGGCCCGGCGGTACCTGCCCCTCGGCCCGGGCTCCGTGTTCGCGTTCGGGGTCTCCCCCACGGACCGGCTCGGAGGGCGGGAGGTCGGCGCTCGCTTCATCGAGAACCTGCAGCTGGCCAGCCACCTCGCCAACATCGGGGACGCCCGCACCCTCGTCCTGCACCCCGCCTCCACCACGCACCAGCAGCTGAGCGCCGAGCAGCTGGTCGGCGCGGGGGTGCGGGAGGACCTCATCCGCCTGTCGGTGGGCCTCGAGGACGTCGAGGACATCCTCTGGGACCTCGACCAGGCCCTCACGGCGGCCACCGGCCTGCCCCGGGAGACCCCCGGCCGCGCGGCCGGCGCCCCGGCCGGCGCCACCGCCGACGACACCGCTGCTGCCGACGCCGACGCCGACGTCACGACCGAAGGAGCGCTCCGATGACCGCCGAGACCCGCACGTGGACGGGGCCGAGCGCGCCCGAGCGGCTGAGCATCCTGCACGGCACCGAGTCGATCGCCGTCGTGGGCGCGTCCGACAAGCCGTCCCGCGCCTCCTACTTCGTCTCGACCTACCTGCTGTCCTCCTCGCCGTACCGGGTGTACTTCGTCAACCCGGCGCTGCGGGAGATCATGGGCCGGCCCGTCTACCCGTCCCTCGCGGACCTGCCGGAGACGCCCGACGTCGTCGACGCGTTCCGGCGCCACGACGACCTCCCCGGAGTGGCCCACGAGGCCGTGGCCGTCGGGGCGCGGACCCTGTGGCTGCAGCTGGGGTCCTGGCACGAGGAGGCCGCCCGGATCGCCGAGGAGGGCGGGCTCTCCGTGGTCATGGACCGCTGCCTGAAGATCGAGCACGCCCGCTTCCACGGCGGGCTCCACCTGGCCGGCTTCAACACCGGGGTCATCTCGTCGAAGCGCCAGGTCCTGTCCTGAACGCGGAACGGCTCCGTGCGCCCTGGGGCGCACGGAGCCGCTCCGCGTCCGGCGAGGGTGCGGCCGCTACACGCGCTCGACGACGAACGCCACGTCCGTGTTCAGGCTCTGGCTGACCACGCAGTACCGCTCGGTCGACTTGGCCAGCCGCTGGAGAGTGGCGTCGTCGGCGTCGGTGTCGAGGCGGACGGTGAGGACGACGTCCTGGACCCCCACGGCCACGGACCGGTCCAGGCCCAGCGTCCCGCGGGCGTCGAACATGCCCTCCGCGCGGAGCTCGGCCGACCGGATCGGCACGCCCATGGCCGTCGCCACGCTGCGCAGGGTCACGCCCGCGCAGGCCGCGAGCGCGTCGAGGAGCATGTCCCCGGAGCAGGCGTCGCTGCCGTCACCGCCGGTGGCGGCGTGCAGGCCGGCCCGCACCGGCCCGGCCCACGAGTCGACGGTGGTCGTGAGCCCGGTGTCGCGGAAGTCGCCGCGGGCGTGCAGGGGCGTGCGGGCCTCCTCGGGGTGCTCCCGGTAGCGTTCCTTGAGGGGGGCCTGCAGCTGCCGCAGGGCCGAGGCGTCGATGTCCGTACGAGATTCCATGACTTCACTGTAGAGGGGCCGGGGCCGGGGCCGCCACGCGGTCCCGGCCCCGGCCTGCTGCTCCGTGACCGTCAGCGGGTCCTCGTGGGCTTCTGCGCCAGCTCGTCCCAGTAGCCGCGGGTGGTCACCACGTCGGTGCCGTCCCACGCGCCGAGCCCGGACAGGCCCGGGACGTCGCCGCTGTGGAAGATCGGCTCGAGGCCCTGCTTGCGCTGGGCCTCGTAGTTCCGGAGCACCCGGACGGCCACGCCGGCGAGCAGCACCAGGGCCACCAGGTTGATGGTGGCCATGACCGCCATGAACAGGTCGGCCAGGGACCAGACGAGGTCCAGGGCCAGCACGGCGCCGCCGAAGACGAACACCAGCACGAGCACGCGGTAGGCGGTCATCGCCGCGGGCGAGCCCGTGAGGAAGCGGACATTGGACTCGCCGTAGTAGTAGTTTCCGATCACGGAGGTGAACGCGAACAGGAAGATCGCCACGGTCAGGAAGTGCACCGCCCAGTTGCCCAGCTGCAGGGCCAGCGCGGACTGGGTCAGGGACGCGCCCTCCCGGCCGCCGAACTCGGGGTTGGAGAGGAGCACGATGAACGCGGTGATCGAGCAGATCAGCCAGGTGTCGAAGTACACGCCGAGCGCCTGCAGGAAGCCCTGCTTCGCCGGGTGGGACACGGACGCGGTGGCGCCGGCGTTGGGGGCCGACCCCATGCCGGCCTCGTTGGAGAACAGGCCGCGCTTCATGCCCTGGATGATGACGCCGATCAGCCCGCCGGTGACGAACTCGCGGATGCCGAAGGCCCCCTCGAGGATCTGGCCGAGCACGGCGGGGACCTCGCCGAGGTTCAGGAAGACCACGAGCAGGCCCAGCAGGAGGTAGAGCACCGCCATGATCGGGACGACGATCTCGGAGACCGCGGAGATCCGGCGGATGCCGCCGAAGATGATCGCGGCGGTCAGCCCCACGAGCACGGCGCCGACCAGGATCCGGAACCACAGGGCCTCCGCCGCCGCGATGTCCACGCCGAGGGAGCCGCCGAGCGCGTCCACGATCGAGTTGGACTGCACGGAGTTGAACACGAACCCGTAGGTAAAGGTGATGACGACCGCGAAGAGCAGCCCCATCCAGCGGGCGCCGAGGCCGCGCTCCATGTAGTAGGCGGGCCCGCCCACGTAGCCGGTGGGCGCCTTGATCTTGTAGAGCTGGCCCAGCAGGGACTCCGTGAACGCGCTGGCCGCGCCGATGCCGGCGATCACCCACATCCAGAACACGGCGCCCGGCCCGCCCAGGCTGATGGCGATCGCGACGCCGGCGATGTTGCCGGTGCCCACCCGGGACGCGGCGGAGACGGTGAAGGCCCGGAACGCGGAGATGCCCTTCTGGCCGTCCTCGGCCAGACCGGGCTTGTCGTTGAGCACCCGGAACATCTCCGGGACCAGCCGCAGCTGCACGACGCCGGTGCGGACGGTCAGGTAGAGGCCCACCCCGATGAGGATGGCGAAGACCACGTTCCACACCCAGCCGCCGAGGGTGCCCACGAGATCGGTGACGAGTTCCATTGCAGCTCCGAACTGTGACGGACGCGGGTCCCCGGCGTGGGGTCTGCGGGGCCCGCGTGAAAGACCGGGCGCAGCGGTTGCGCGCCCCGACGGAACTCTAGTGGAAGTGACCCGCGTCTCGGTGCCCTGCGGGCGCCGGAATCACGGCCGGAGGGGGTCAGATCACGCGCACGGCGCCCTTGTCCGCGGAGGTGACCATCGAGGCGTAGGCGCGCAGGGCCTTGGAGACCTGGCGCTCGCGCGGCTTCGTGGGGTACCACGGGGCCGGCCCCCTGGCCTGCCGCCGGGCGGCCAGCGTCGCGTCGTCCACGTTCACGCGCAGCACGCGCCGGGCGACGTCGATCTCGATCTCGTCGCCGGTCTCGATGAGGCCCACGGCGCCGCCGGCGGCGGCCTCCGGGGAGATGTGCCCGATCGAGAGGCCGGAGGTGCCGCCGGAGAAGCGGCCGTCGGTGATGAGCGCGCACTCCCGGCCGAGGCCGAGGCCCTTGAGGTAGGAGGTCGGGTAGAGCATCTCCTGCATGCCCGGACCGCCCTTGGGGCCCTCGTGGGTGATGACCACGATGTCGCCGGGCTCCACGTTCTTGGACAGGATCTCGAAGACGGCCTCGTCCTGGGACTCGACCACGAAGGCCCTCCCCACGAAGTGGAACAGCTCCTCGTCGATGCCGGCGGTCTTGATGACCGCCCCGTCCTCGGCGATGTTGCCGTAGAGGATCGCCAGGCCGCCGTCCCGCGTGTAGGCGTGCTCCACTGAGCGGATGCAGCCGTCCTCGCCGTCGAGGTCCAGGGACTCGAACGTGTTGGCCGTGGAGAACGCCTGCGTGGTGCGCACGCCGCCGGGCGCGGCGTGGAAGAGCGCCCGGGCGCGCTCCGAGGACCGCCCGCTGCGGACGTCCCACTCGTCCAGCCAGGTGGCCAGGTCCGGGGCGTGCACCGAGTGCACGTCCTCGTTGAGCAGGCCTGCGCGGCGCAGCTCGCCGAGGAGCGCGGGGATCCCGCCGGCGCGGTGCACGTGCTCGATGTGGAACCGCGTGGAGTTCGGCGCGACCTTGCACAGGCAGGGCACCCGGCGGGACAGGGCGTCGATGTCCGGGAGGGTGAAGTCGACCTCGCCCTCCTGGGCCGCGGCGAGGATGTGCAGGATCGTGTTGGTGGACCCGCCCATGGCAATGTCCAGGGCCATGGCGTTCTCGAACGCGGCCTTGGTGGCGATGTTGCGCGGGAGCACGGACTCGTCGTCCTGCTCGTAGTACCGGCAGCACAGGTCCACCACCCGGCGGCCGGCCTCGAGGAAGAGCTCCTTGCGGGCCACCTGGGTGGCCAGCGTGGTGCCGTTGCCGGGCAGGGACAGGCCGAGGGCCTCGGTGAGGCAGTTCATGGAGTTGGCGGTGAACATGCCCGAGCAGGACCCGCAGGTGGGGCAGGCGTTGCGCTCGATCTGGCCCAGCTGCTCGTCGGTGACGGACTCGTCGACGGCCATGGACATCGCGTCCACGAGGTCCAGACGGTGCTCCACGACGCCCTCGACGGCCTCGCCGGACTCCATGGGCCCGCCGGAGACGAAGACCACCGGGATGTTCAGCCGCAGCGCGGCCAGCAGCATGCCCGGCGTGATCTTGTCGCAGTTGGAGATGCAGACCAGGGCGTCGGCCCGGTGGGCGTTGACCATGTACTCCACGGAGTCTGCGATGATGTCGCGGGAGGGCAGGGAGTAGAGCATCCCGTCGTGGCCCATCGCGATGCCGTCGTCGACCGCGATGGTGTTGAACTCCTTGGCCACGCCCCCCGCCTCCCGGATCGCGGAGGCCACGAGGTCGCCCATGTCCTTGAGGTGCACGTGGCCCGGCACGAACTGCGTGTAGGAGTTCGCGATCGCGACGATCGGCTTCCCGAAGTCGTCGTCGCCCATGCCGGTGGCGCGCCACAGGGCGCGGGCGCCGGCCATGTTGCGGCCGTGGGTCGAGGTGCGGGAGCGGAGGTGGGGCATGGCGGAGCTGGGTCTCCTCGGTCGGGGATGTCCGGTGGCGGGGCGGGCGGCGCACGGGCCGTGGGGCACCCGGGCCGGCCGCCGGCGGTCCGCCGTCCAGAATACGCTTTTCGACCGCAACGTCCTGGTGGGCGGACTCGCGTCTCACGATGTGACCGTCGCGCCGCGCCGCCTCCTACACTGGGGCCAGCCGCGCAGCCCCCAGGAGGAGCCGACCATGAGCCACCACCCGACGCCCCCACGGCCGGACGACGGCGCCGCGTTCAGCGTGGACCTGCGCGAGGCCCTCGATCCGCTGGTGATGGCCCTGGACGTCGGCTCCACGGGCAGCCGGGGCGGTCTGCACGACGCCACGGGGACCCCCGTGCGGGGCTACCGGCACAAGATCGAGCACGAGTTCACCACCGCGGCGGACGGGACCTCCGTGATCGACCCCGACCAGGTGACGGAGGAGCTCGCGGCGGTCCTCGACCTCGTCCTGGCCGACCCCGCACTGGCCGGCCGGGTCGCGGGCGTCGCCCTGGACACCTTCGCGTCCTCACTGGTCGGCGTCGGGACCGACGGCGCCGCGGTCACCACGTGCTTCACCTACGCCGACTCCCGGTGCGCCGAGCAGCTGGCCGGGCTGCGCGGCGAGCTCGACGAGCCCGCCGCCCTGCAGCGCACGGGCGCCCGCCTGCACACCTCGTACCTGGCCCCGCGGCTGCGGTGGCTCCGGGAGACGGACCCGGAGGCGTGGGGGCGGGCCCGGCGGTGGATGTCCCTGGGCGAGTACGTGCACCTGCGACTGCTGGGCACCGCGCGCGCCGGGACCGCCACGGCCGCGTGGACCGGGATGCTGGACCGCCGCACGGGCCGGTGGGACGAGCCCCTGCTCCTGGCCTGCGGGCTGGACGCGGAGCAGTTCAACCCGCTCGCCGACCCGCACGAGCCGATCCCGGACGTCGCCGCGTCCGTGGCCGAGCGCTGGCCGGTCCTCGAGGGCGCGGCGTGGTTCGCGCCGGTGGCCGACGGGCTGAGCGCGAACCTCGGCACGGGCGGCTCCGACGCCTCGACGATGGTCGTCTCCACCGCCACCTCGGGGGCCGCGCGCGTGCTGCTGCACCGGATCCCCGAGCGGGTGCCGACCGGACTGTGGTGCTACCGCGTGGACGGGGCACGGTGCCTGCTGGGCGGCGCCCTCAACGACGTCGGCCGGGCGCTCGCCTGGCTCGAGCGCACGGTGGCCCTGCCGGAGAGCACCACGCTCGCGGACGTCGCCGCCGCGGACGTGTCCGGATCCACCCCCGTGGTCCTGCCGTTCTTCACGGGCGAGCGCTCGACGGGCTGGGCCGGCGGCGCCCGGGCGGTGTTCGCCGGCGTCTCGGCCTCGAGCACCGGGGCCGACCTGGCCCGCGGGGTGCTCGAGGGCGTCGCGGTCTCCTACGCCCGGGTGGCCGAGCAGCTCGAGGACGCCGCCGGCGGCGTGGAGCGCGTGGTGGCCTCCGGCAGCGCGTCGCAGGACGTGCCGGAGCTGCTGCAGCTGCTCGCCGACGCCCTCGGCAAGCCGGTGGCGCGGGCTGAGTTCAAGCGGGCGACCCTGCGCGGCACCGCCCTGCTCGCCCTCGAGAGCCTCGCCCCGGACGTGGAGCGGGCCTCCCCGCCCTACGGGCCGGAGCACCGGCCGGTGCCCGGACGCGCGGAGCACTACCGCACCGCGCGCGCCCGCTTCGAGGAGCTCTACGGGGCGGTCGTCGGCTCCTGACCCGGCCGGGCGGCTCGGCGTCGCCTGGGTGCCGGCCGGGTGTTCCCTCACACTCGGACACAATGGTGTACCTCCGCTAATACCGTGGCCCCGGCCCTGCCGCCTTCCTACCGTGGAGCCTGTGGGTGCGGGTGTGTGCTCCCTCCGGAGCTCGAGCACCCTGCTTCCGCACCCCCTACCCCCGCACCCCCGCACCGCACGGAAGGAACCACGATGGAGGACTCCCTGGGCCGGGAACAGGCCGTCGGACTGCACCAGGCGCTCGAGCGGGCGTCGATCGGGCACCGCCGGCTCTGGGTCCGCTACCTGTACCTGGGCGGGACGGCCGACGAGCTCGAGGTCAGCGCGTACCTGCACCAGTGCCTGGACCTGCCGGCCCGCGAGCGGGACCTGCTGAGCTGGGCGGCCAACACCCTCCTCGACCGCCGGTACCACCAGCGCGTGCCCTCGAGCGCCGACCTCCTGCGTCACGGCACCGGCCGCGGCACCCCGGAGCGCACCGCCTGAGCACACGCTCCCCGGCCGCCGCGGCACGGAGCCAGCGGCACGGAGCCGGCGGCGCGGGCCGAGGCCCGCTCAGCCCGCGCCGACGAGCAGCAGGGTCGCCCCGAACACCAGGCCCGAGACCACGAGCACCACGGTGGTGTAGCCCAGGATGTCGCGGATCTTGAGCCCGGCGATGGCCAGCAGCGGCAGCGCCCAGAACGGCTGGATCATGTTGGTCCACTGGTCGCCGTAGGAGATCGCCATGATCACCACGGCCGGGTCCACGTCGAGGCGGGCGCCGGCGTCCAGCAGGATCGGGGCCTGCACGGCCACCTGCCCGCCGCCGGAGGGGACGAAGAAGTTCACGAGCCCCGCCGAGAGGAACGCGAGCAGCCCCAGCGTCTGGGGCGTGGCGACGGCCACGACCGAGTCGGAGAGCACCTGGATCAGGCCGGTCGCCGCCATCATCCCCATGATCCCGGCGTAGAGCGGGAACTGCAGGAGGATGTCGCCCACGTTCGCGGCGGCGTTCTTGATCAGCGCCATGACCTCGAAGGCATTGCGCGCGAGCAGGAAGATCAGGCCCAGGAACATCCAGTTCACGACGTCGAGCGTCACCGTCCCGCCCTCGGCGAAGTGCAGCACCAGGTAGCCGGCGAGCGCCAGTCCCACGACCAGGGTGGGGACCCGGCTGGCGTCGAGCCGGTCGGCGGGGGTGACGACCTCCTCCTCGGTGACCGTCTGCTCCGAGGCGGCGAGGGCGGCGGCGGTCATCCGGTGGGCGGGGTCCACGACCCGGGGCGCGATGAGCCACAGGGCCAGCGCGACGAGGACCACGGTGGCGACGACGGCGGTGAGGTTCCAGGCGGAGAACGTGGTCTCGGTGATGGGCACGGTGCGTCCGAGCTGCTCCTCGATGAAGGAGCCGGGGGTGGCCGCGGTGAGCGGCCCGGACCCGGAGTAGCCCATGTGCCAGACCACGAACCCGGAGAACCCGGAGGCCACGAGCATCGGGAAGCTCAGCTCCAGGCCGCGGCGGTCCCCCGCGGCGGCGACGTCGCGGGCGAGCAGGGCGCCGACGACGAGGCCGAGCCCCCACGTGATGAGGGAGGCGGCCGCCGCCACCAGGAACACGAACACGTACGCCTGGAGGGGCGTCCGGGGCACCTGAGCCAGGGCGCCGAGCAGCCGGCGCACGGGACGGGTGTTGGCGAGGGCGTGCCCCAGCAGCAGGATCAGCGCCATCTGCGTCATGAACGCGAGCAGCCCGGCGAGCCCCTCGCCCCAGCCGCGCAGCACGTCGGCGGGTCCGGCGTCGGTGAGCAGCAGGGCCATGAGCCCGACGGCGACGCTCAGCAGGATGGCGAAGTTCAGCGCGGACGGGATGTACTTCTCGACGACCGAGTTGACGGGCCGCATCGCCCGGGCGATCGCGGGTTCACGGGTGCCGGTGCTCATGGCGGGGACTCCTGCTGTCGGCGGGCGCGCGGGCGGCCACGCCCTCCCCCGCCGGCCGCGGCGCGGCGGGCTCGGCGGGGGTGATCGTGGTCATCGGCGGGGACGGGACCAGTATTCAGGTGGCGGGCAGGATCGTGGCGGTGCACTCGCCGAGGTCGATGACGGAGCCGCCGGGGCCGGGCGCGGTGCCGGTGAGGGTCACGCTCTGGCCGTCGGCCAGGAACGTCATCTCGGTGCCCCCGGGCAGGGCGAACGGCTCCTTGCCGCCCCAGGAGAGCTCCAGGAAGGACCCGCGCTGGTCCTTCTCCGGCCCGGAGACGGTGCCGGAGCCGAAGAAGTCCCCCGGGCGCAGGGACGCGCCGTTGACGCTCATGTGCGCGACCATCTGGGGTGCGGTCCAGTACAGGGTGGACGCCGGGGGGTGCGAGACGGTCCGGCCGTCCACGCTCACGCCCAGGGTGATGTCCAGCCCCCACGGCTCCTTGCCCTCGTCGTCGAGGTAGGGGGCGAGCTCGTGCTCGCGCGCCGGGGGCGCCACGCGGGCCGCGGACAGGGCCTGCCAGGGCACGACCCACAGCGAGATCGAGGACGCGAAGGACTTGCCCAGGTAGGGGCCCAGGGGGACGTACTCGTAGGCCTGGATGTCGCGGGCGGACCAGTCGTTGAACAGCACCACGCCGAAGAGGTGCTCGGCGGCCGCCTGCTCGAGGGAGACCTCCCCGGCCGGGGCCGCCCCGCCGAGGACGAAGCCGAGCTCCGCCTCGATGTCCAGGCGGCGGGAAGGGCCGAAGCTGGGCGGCCCGTCCTGCTCGGGGCGCAGGCCCTTGGGCCGGGGGAAGTCCTTGCCGGAGGGGATCACGGTGCCGGCGCGGCCGTGGTAGCCCACGGGCAGGTGCTTCCAGTTGGGCAGCAGCGGGGCCTGGTCCGGACGGAACATCTTCCCCACGTTGGAGGCGTGGTGCTCGGAGGCGTAGTAGTCGACGTAGTCGGCCACCGTGAACGGCATGTGCAGGGTGATCCCGTCCACCGGGTGGGAGGCCTGCTCCACCGTGTCCGCGAGCCCGTCGGCGGTCACGACCTCCACCAGCCAGGCCCGCAGCGCGGTCCAGGTCCCGTGGCCGGCCGCGAGCAGCGCGTCCAGGTTCGGGGCCGACACCGCCGTGCGCGCGGCGTCGTCGAGCCCCTCCACCGTGGCGGCCAGGGCGGCGACGTCGATCGCCCGGTCCCCCAGGCGCACCCCCAGGCGCGGGTCCCCGCCGGTGGGCGAGAAGGAGGCGTAGGGCAGGTTCTCGGGGCCGAAGCCCTCGGCGGCGAAACGGTCGGCGGCGGTGCTCACGGGGTGGATCTCCTTGGACGTGGGGGGACGGTGGCGACGGCGGCGCCCTTCCGCCCCGGTGGTCCCGGGGCGGGAGGGCGCCGTGTCAGGTGAGGCCGTGCGGGAAGAGGCCGAGGCGCTCGAGGCTCGCGGCGGGCTCGCCCACGCTGCATGTCCCGAAGGACGTGAAGGACCCGCGCCAGGACCCGTCGGAGGACCGGGCGAGCTCGACGAGCGGTGCCGGGTCGGTCTCGGTGAGCAGCCGGGCCACCCGCTCGGCGGGCTCGTGGGCGCGGGCGGCCTCGGTGGCCATCGCGATGTTGAGGAAGCCGTGGTGGGTGAACCCCGTGGCGGGGTTCGTGTACCGCACGGCCTCGTGCAGCCCGGCGGTGAGCTTGAACGGGATCCGGGCGGCCACGGCCTCGGTGAGCACCGCGGCCAGCTGCTCGGGGCTGGGGAACAGGTGCGCCTCGATCCCGCCGGTGCGGTGCTTGAGGCGCAGCCCGGTGCCCTGCAGCAGCTCCAGCGCCCCGCCGCGGACCTGGTCCGCGGTCAGTTCGACGTAGACCGGGACGCCCTGCACCCGGGTCGCCTCGGTGATCTGCGCCTGCCAGGCGTCGGTGTCCGAGGGGTCGGTCCTGAGCTCGACCGAGACGACCCGCAGCTCGGGCCCGGTCTGCTCGACGGCGTCCAGCGCGGCCTGCAGCTGCCCGGTTGGCGTCACGACGGAGACCTCGACCGCCCGGCCGCCGCCGTCCTGGCCGGCGGCGATGCGCCGGGCCTCCGGCAGGTCGTCGAGCTTCAGCACGGCCGGACCCACGGCGGCGACGAGCGGGTCCGCCCACCGCGCCACGTGGTCCGTGACCGCCTTCTCCAGCGGGGCGAGTCCCGGTGGGAAGGTCGCGGCGTCGTCGAAGAACGCAACGAACTGGGCCGGGACGCGCCGCTCGGCGGTCTCCGTGGTCGGGGCGGCGCTCACGAGTTCGACCAGAGCCCGCCGGTCCACTCCCGGCCGGGGGTCCAGGACGTGACGTACTTGCCGTCGTCGCCGGCCAGGCCTGCCTCGCCCAGCTCCAGCGGGGCGAAGGTGTCGACCATGACGGCGGTCTCGTCGAAGTACTCCACGCCCAGGGACTTCTCGATCGCCCCGGGCTGCGGGCCGTGCGGGTGCCCGCCCGGGTGCAGGGAGATCGAGCCCCTGCCGATGCCCGAGCCCTTGCGCGCCTCGTAGTCCCCGTCCACGTAGAACATGACCTCGTCCGAGTCCACGTTCGAGTGGTAGTAGGGCACCGGGACGGCCAGCTCGTGGTAGTCGACCTTCCGCGGCACGAAGTTGCAGATCACGAAGTTGCGCCCCTCGAAGACCTGGTGCACGGGCGGCGGCTGGTGCACCTTGCCGGTGATCGGCATGTAGTCCTTGATGTTGAAGGTGTACGGGTAGAGGCACCCGTCCCAGCCCACCACGTCGAAGGGGTGCTGCGGCAGGACGTGGACCGTCCCGTCCAGGCCGGAGGGGCCGCGGCCGCGGTGCTTGACGTAGACGTCCACGTCGGTCTCGTCCCGCAGGAGCACACCGGAGGGACCGTGCAGGTCGCGCTCGCAGTAGGGGGCGTGCTCGAGCAGCTGCCCGTACTTGGAGAGGTAGCGGTGCGGCGGGGTGATGTGGGAGTTCGCCTCCACGAAGTAGAGCCGGGCCGTCTCGCCCTCCCGCAGCACCCAGCGGTGGATCGTGGCGCGCGGGATCATGACGTAGTCGCCCTCGACGGCCTCGAGCGGGCCGAACTGGGTCTCCACCAGGGCGGAGCCGCGCTCCACGTAGACGCACTCGTCGCCCACGGCGTTCTTGTACAGCGGGGAGGTCTTCCCCACCCAGGCGTAGGAGAGCCGCACGTCCGCGTTGCCCATCACCAGCCGGCGGCCGGTCACCGCGTCGGTCCCGGCGGCCTGCTCCTCGGTGAACAGCTCGTGCAGCTTCAGGTGCCGCGGCAGCAGGGGGTCGTTGGGGGTCAGGGTCTGGTCGGGCAGCTCCCAGCCGCGGGTCCCGACGATCGCCGAGGGGATGTGCCGGTGGTAGAGCAGCGACGAGTCGGAGGAGAAGCCCTCCTCGCCCATGAGCTCCTCGTAGAGGATCCTGCCCTCGTCGTCCTTGAACAGGGTGTGACGCTGCCGGGGCACCGGGCCCAGCTGCCGGTAGTAGGCCATGGCCGTCTCCTTGCGTGTGGCGGTCTGTGATCCAGCTCTCCCCCAGATAGTAAAGCGTTGTACTATATGGGGCAACCCCTCCCCTAGAATCGACGCCATGCCCCTCGCCGACCGCACCGAGCCCCCAGCGACGCCCACCCGGGCGTCCACCGAGGCGTCCACCGCGACGCCCTCCGCCGCCGCGCTGCCCGACTACTGGTCCTTCGTCCAGGCCGCCCAGCGCCGGATCTCCGAGGAGTTCCCCGACGCCGACCTCGCGGCCAACCGGGTGTTCCTCTCGCTCAACCGGTCCTCGTCCACCGCGGTCTACGACTTCGAGTCGTCGATCCACCGCCCCGCCGGCGGAACCTGGTCGAGCTTCCGGCTGCTCCTGGCCCTCTGGGTGGCCGGTCCCCTCAACCCCCACGAGGCCGCCCGCCTCACGGGGATGAGCCGCGCGGCGGTCTCCAACCTGACGGGCACGCTGGTCGGCAAGGACCTGCTCCGGCGCGAGGCCTCTGCCGCCGACGGCCGGTCCGTGACCCTGCACCTCACCGAGGCCGGGCAGGAGAAGATCCGCACGGCGTTCCGGGCCCAGAACGACCGGGAGAGCCAGTGGGCCGAGGCCCTCACCGAGGAGGAGCAGCACACGCTCGTGACGCTGCTGGAGAAGCTCATGGAGCAGCGCGAGCGGATCGGCGCCCGCGCCCGCAAGTAGCCCCGCGGGCGGAGCACCGCCGGGACCGCAGATCACCCCCTCGCCGGATGACCCGCTGGGGCCCGGGTGACCACGAAAAATCGTGGTCACCCGGGCCCCCGCGGGTCAGCGGAGGGGGCGGGGGTCAGTCGCGGTAGAGCAGCAGCGCCTCGCCCTGGCCGCCGCCGCCGCACAGCGAGACCGCGGCCCGGCCGGAGCCCCGGCGAGAGAGCTCGAACGCCGCGTGCAGCGCCAACCGGGCCCCGGAGGCGCCGATCGGGTGCCCGACGGCCACAGCGCCGCCGTGGATGTTGGCCTTCTCCACCGAGTAGTCGAGGTCGCGCAGGGACTGGATCAGCACGGACGCGAACGCCTCGTTGATCTCGATGAAGTCCAGGTCCTGCACGGACCAGCCGGCCCGCTCGAGCGCGGCCTCGATCGCCCGGGACGGCTGGGAGTGCAGCGAGGTGTCGGGGCCGGCCACCTGGCCCGGGGCACCGACCACGGCCAGGTACTCGAGGCCGTGGCGCTCGGCGTACTCCCGGCTGGTCAGGACCACGGCGGCCGCGCCGTCCGAGAGCGGCGAGGAGTTGCCGGCGGTGATCGTGCCGTCCTTCGCGAACGCGGGGCGCAGCCTCGCCATGGACTCCGCGCTGGAGTCGGGGCGCACGCCCTGGTCGGTGTCGACGACGAGCGGGTCGCCCTTGCGCTGCGGGACGGACACGGGGGCGATCTCGTCGCGGAAGACGCCCTCCTCCGCGGCGCGGGCCGCGCGCTGGTGGCTCAGGGCAGCGACCTGGTCCTGCTCCTCGCGGGAGATCGAGCGATCGCTGTTGCCGGACTCGGTGAGCGAGCCCATGGACACGCACGCGGCGACGTCGACGAGCCCGTCCTTGGCCACCGCGTCCTCGAGCTTGAAGTCGCCGTAGCTCTTGCCCTGCCGCACGCCCATCGCGAGGTGCGGGGCGTTGGTCATGGACTCCTGGCCGCCGGCCACGACGATCTCGGCCTCGCCCGCGCGGATCATCCGGGCGGCGTTGGTGATGGCCACGAGCCCGGAGAGGCAGACCTTGTTGACGGTCTCGGCGGGCACGCTCAGCGGGATGCCCGCGGTGACGGCCGCCTGGCGGGCCGGGTTCTGCCCGGCGCCGGCCTGCAGGACGTGGCCCATGAGCACGTAGTCCACCTGCTCGGGGGCGATCCCGCCGCGCTCGAGCGCGGCCCGGATGGCGTGGGCGCCCAGCTCGGCCGCGGTGAAGGACGCCAGGTGGCCCAGGATCTTGCCCTGGGGCGTGCGGGCGCCGGACAGGACGACGACGTCGGTGGCGGTGCTCATCGGTTCTCCTCAGCGCCGCCGGCGGCGGCGGTCTCGGTGGGGACGGTGTCGGGGGTGACGTCCTGCAGGTCCGTGCGGAAGGACGCCTCGGTCTTCTCGCGGATCTCGTCCTCGGTGACCCCGGGGGCGAGGCTGCGCAGCACGAGCTCGCCGTCCTCGACGTCGAACACGCACAGGTCCGTGACGATGCGGTCGACCACGCGCACCCCGGTGAGCGGGAGATCGCACTCGGTCTTGATCTTGGCGGAGCCGTCCTTGGTGACGTGCTCGGTCAGCACGACGACGCGCGGGGTGCCGGCCACCAGGTCCATGGCGCCGCCCATCCCCTTGACCATCTTGCCGGGGATCATCCAGTTGGCGAGATCGCCGGTGCCGGAGACCTGCATGGCGCCGAGGATCGCGATCTTGACGTGGCCGCCGCGGATCATCCCGAAGGACGTGGCGGAGTCGAAGATGGAGGCCCCGGGCAGCAGTGTGATGGTCTGCTTGCCGGCGTTGATGAGGTCCGGGTCCTCGTCGCCCTCGTAGGGGAACGGGCCCATGCCGAGCACGCCGTTCTCGGACTGCAGCACCACGTCGACGCCCTCGGGCAGGTTGTTGGCCACGAGGGTGGGGATGCCGATGCCGAGGTTGACGTAGTCGCCGTCGGAGAGCTCGACGGCGGCGATCGCCGCCATCTCGTCGCGGGTCCAGCTCATGCCTGGTCTCCGTTCTGCTGGGCGGCCCGCCCGGCGGGGCGGGGGCGGACGGTGCGCTGCTCGATGTCCTTGGGCGCGCCGCTGTACTGCGCGACGTGCTGGACGTAGACGCCCGGGGTCACGATGTGGTCGGGGTGGATCTCGCCGACCGCCACGACGTGCTCGACCTCGGCGAAGGTGACCTTCCCGGCGGTCGCGACGATCGGGTTGAAGTTGCGCGCGGTGTAGCGGTAGACGAGGTTGCCGTCGGCGTCCCCAGTGTGGGCGTGGACCAGGGCGATGTCGGCGACGATGCCGCGCTCCTGCACGTAGGTCTCGCCGTCGAACTCGGCGTGCGGCTTGCCCTCGGCCACGAGGGTGCCGACCCCGGTCTTCGTGTAGAAGGCGGGGATGCCCGCGCCGCCGGCCCGGAGCCGCTCGGCGAGGGTGCCCTGGGGGTTGAACTCGACCTCGAGCTCGCCGTCCAGGTACTGCTGGGCGAACAGCTTGTTCTCGCCCACGTAGGAGGCGAGGACCTTCTTCACCTGGCGGTTCTCGAGCAGGACCCCGAGGCCCTTGCCGTCCACGCCCATGTTGTTGGAGACCACCGTGAGGTCCGTGACCCCGGAGTCCCGCACCGCGTCGATGAGATCCCGGGGGATCCCGCTCAGCCCGAACCCGCCCACGGCGAGCGTCATGCCGTCCCGCAGGCTCTCCGCCAGCAGCTCGGCGGCGTTGTCTCTGACCTTGGACACCCTTGTCCCTTCCTCTCGTCGGACTGTGACCCAGCACTCAATCTAGGGAGCCTCCACATGCCGGTCAACAGATCCGGCGGCACGACGGCGCTTCTCCTCAGCATCCGGCCATTCGTCCCCTGACTGTCCATATAGTGGAGTCATGGGACAGGAGCGGACGACGGGCCAGGGGACCCAGGTGGTCCACCGGGTGGGGCAGCTGCTGCGGGCCGTCGCGGGGCGGGAACGGGGCAGCACGGTGGCGGAGCTCGCCGCCGAGACCGGGCTGACCCGCCCCACCGTGCACCGGCTGCTCACGGGACTGGCCGAGGAGGGCCTCGTGGACCGCGACGCCGGGACCGGGGCCTGGCAGCTGGGCCCCGAGCTGTACGTGCTGGGCGCAGTGGCGGCCCACCGCTATCCGATCCGGGAGCTGGCCGGGCCCTCGCTGCGCCGGCTCGCGGAGGCCACCGGCGAGAGCGCGTTCCTCTCGGTCCGCCGGGGGCTGGAGACGGTCTGCCTGGCGCGCGTGGAGGGCGCCTTCCCCATCCGCTCCCACGTCCTCTACGAGGGGCTGCGGCTGCCGCTCGGCGTGGCCTCGGCAGGGCTGGCGGTCCTGGCCCACCTCCCGGACGCGGAGGTGGACCGGGTCCTCGCGGCCACGGCCGGGGCCCGCACCGAGTGGGGCCCGCTGCACACGCCCGAGCGGATCCGGGAGCTGCTCGCGGACGTCCGGCGGGAGGGCTTCGCCGTGAACCCGGGGCTGATCGTCGAGGGCAGCTGGGGCATGGCCGCCGCGGTCTTCGACGCGACGGGCACGCCGGTCTACGCGCTGAGCCTCACGGGCATCGAGCCCCGGTTCAGCGGCGAGCGCCGGCAGCTCCTGGGCCGGGCCCTGCTCACGGAGGCCCACCGGCTCTCCCGGGAGCTGGGTCACCGCTGAGCGGCCCGGGGCGGGCTCAGCGCGCCGTCCAGCCGCCGTCCATCGTGTAGGAGGCCCCGGTGACCATGGACGCGTGCGGTCCGGCCAGCCACGCGACCAGGCTGCCGACGTCCTCCGGGTCCACGAGCTTCTTGATCGGCGTCTCGCCGAGCATGATCCGCTCCACCACCTCGGACTCGGGGATCCCGTGCACCCTCGCCTGGTCGGCGATCTGCTTCTCGACGAGCGGGGTGCGCACGTAGCCGGGGTTGATGCAGTTGCTCGTCACCCCGTGGGCCGCGCCCTCCACCGCGACGGTCTTGGACAGCCCCTCCAGGCCGTGCTTCGCCGAGACGTAGGCGCTCTTGTAGGGGGACGCCCGCAGCCCGTGCACGGAGGAGACGTTGATGACGCGCCCCCAGCCCCGCTCGTACATGTGCGGCAGCGCGGCGCGCACCAGCAGGAACGGGGACTCCAGCATCAGCACCAGGATCCGGTGGAAGTCCGCGGGGTCGAACTCCTGGAGGGGGGCGACCTTCTGGATGCCGGCGTTGTTGACCAGCACGTCGACCTCGAGGCTCAGCTCGGCGAGCGCCGCGGTGTCGAGCAGGTCGACGGCCCACGCGCGGCCGCCGAGCTCGTCCGCGACGCGCTGCGCCCCGGCCTCGTCGACGTCGGCCACGACCACGTGCGCGCCGGAGCCGGCGAGGGCCCAGGCGGCGGCCAGGCCGATGCCGCTCGCGCCACCGGTGACGAGCGCCGTGCGGCCCTCGAGGTCCTGCTGCTGGGGCGTCTGGGACATGGGGGTCCTTCCTCTGGTCCGTCGTGCCCGCGGGGTGAGGGGCACGGATCACCGCCACGGTATGTGATCCAGGCCATGTTCGCGAAGGACAGCTCCTCCCGGGAGTGCGCGCCGGGTCGCGTCACACGGCGTCATGTCCGTCATCCGGGCGCCGAATGGCGCAGCGCGCACGGGTGCGCTTGGATGACAGGGTCACCATCCAGAGCGGCCGAGAGATCTGGCTCGACGACGCCGCAGCAACCCGGGCGACGGCATCCCCGTCCCGCCTCCGGTGCTACCGCCAGGACCGATGGAAAGGACGCACGACCCATGCTGCGAAGCGCCGACCGCATCCGCACGACCCACGCCGGGTCCCTCCCGCGCACCCCGGCGCTGCTCGAGGCCAACCGGGCGAAGGGGGCCGTCCCGGAGGCGGAGTACGACCGGCTCCTGCAGGACTCGGTGGTCGACGTGGTCCGCCGACAGCGCGAGCTCGGGATCGACGTGGTCAACGACGGCGAGTACGGCCACGTCATGGCCGCGGAGGTCGACTACGGCGCGTGGTGGCACTACGTCTTCGCCCGGATCTCGGGCCTCACCCCCGGCGACGTGGACCTGTGGGAGCAGGAGCCGCAGCGCTCCTCGCCCGGCAGGGTGGTCCTGACGAGCTTCGGGGACCGCCGGGACCGCCGGCTCTTCCACGAGGCGTACACGGACCCCTCCTCGGGCATCACCACGGGCAAGCAGGCGCCGTTCCCGAAGATCACCGGGAAGCTGGAGTACACGGGCCACGCGGCGCTGGAGGCGGACATCCGCAACCTCAAGGCCGGGCTGCAGGCCACGGGCGCGAGCGAGGGCTACCTCGCCGCGCTGTCCCCGGGCTCGTGCGCGCGGCTGGAGAACACCCACTACGCGGACGAGGACGAGGTGCTGACCGCCTGCGCCGAGGTGATGCGCGAGGAGTACCGGGCGATCACCGACGCCGGGCTGATCGTGCAGATCGACGACCCGTCCATCGCGGAGAACTGGGACCAGGTCAATCCCGAGCCCGGCGTGGAGGACTACCTCGCGTTCACCCGCAAGCGGGTCGAGGCCCTCAACTACGCCCTCGAGGGCATCCCGGAGGAGCAGGTGCGCTTCCACCTGTGCTGGGGCTCCTGGCACGGCCCGCACACCACGGACCTCGGGTTCGAGCACCTGGTGGAGCTCATGCTCTCCATCAGGGCCGGCGGCTACAGCTTCGAGGCCGCCAACGCCCGGCACGAGCACGAGTGGAAGGTCTGGCAGGACCACGAGCTGCCCGAGGGCAAGATCATCATCCCGGGGATCGTCTCCCACGCCACCAACGTGGTGGAGCACCCGGAGCTGGTGGCCGACCGGATCGAGCGCTTCGCCCGCCAGGTGGGCCGCGAGAACGTGATCGCCTCGACCGACTGCGGCCTGGGCGGGCGGATCCACCCGCAGATCGCCGCGGCGAAGCTCGAGACCCTCGCCCGCGGGGCCGAGCTCGCCTCCCGCCGGCTCTGGTCCTGACCGGCCCCCGACCTTCCCGCAGACCCTCAGGAGGACACGCATGACCATGCAGAACACCGACCACGTGCAGACCACCCACGTGGGCTCCCTGCCGCGGACCCCGCGGCTGCTCGAGGCCAACCAGCGGCACGCCGAGGGCGCCATCACGTTCGAGCAGCTCACCGACGAGCTCGCCGTGGGCGTCGAGGACGTGGTGCGCCGGCAGCGCGAGATCGGCGTGGACGTGGTCAACGACGGCGAGTACGGGCACACGATGTCCAGCGCGGTCGACTACGGCGCGTGGTGGAACTACTCCTTCTCCCGCCTCGGCGGGCTCACCCCGACCGACGAGGACCGGTGGGCGTCCACGGAGAAGAGGCGCTCCTCGCCCGGCCACATCGTGCTCACGAGCTTCCCGGACCGCCGGGACCGCGAGCGCTTCCGGGAGGCGTACGAGGACCCGGCGTCGGGCATCCTCACCGGGCGCTCCTCGACCACGCAGCCCAAGATCACCGGGCCGCTGACCTACACGGGACAGGAGGCCGTGGCCTCGGACGTCCGCAACCTCCGGGCGGCCATGGCGGCCACCGGGGCGCAGACCGGGTTCGTGGCCGCCCTCTCCCCCGGCTCCGCCGCGCGCGTGACGAACGAGTACTACAGGACCGACGAGGAGCTCGTCTACGCGTGCGCCGACGCGATGCGCGAGGAGTACCTGGCGATCACGGACGCCGGGCTGACCGTGCAGATCGACGACCCGTCCATCGCGGAGTCCTGGGACCAGATCAACCCCGAGCCCACGGTCGAGGACTACCTGGCGTTCACGCGGCTGCGCGTCGAGGCGCTCAACCACGCGCTGCGGGGGATCCCCGAGGAGCAGGTCCGCTTCCACCTGTGCTGGGGCTCCTGGCACGGCCCGCACACCACGGACCTCGAGCTGAAGCACCTCGTGGACCTGATGCTGACCATCAGCGCCGGCGGCTACACCTTCGAGGGCGCCTCCGCCCGGCACGCCCACGAGTGGAAGGTCTGGAAGGACCACGCGCTGCCCGAGGGCCGCGTGATCATCCCGGGCGTGGTCTCCCACTCGACGAACGTGGTGGAGCACCCGGAGCTGGTGGCCGACCGGATCGAGCAGTTCGCCTCGGTCGTGGGCCGCGAGAACGTCGTCGCGTCGACCGACTGCGGTCTGGGCGGGCGCCTGCACCCGCAGATCGCCTGGGCCAAGCTCGAGTCCCTCGTCGAGGGAGCGCGCCTGGCCACGGAGCGGCTCTACCGCTGAGCCGCATCCCGGCGTCCCCGACGCCCCTGCCGCGCCGCCGGGCCCGGTCCTCCTGCGAGGGCCGGGCCCGGCGGTTTCCATCCCCGGTGGTCTGTGTCACATTAGTGATACATGGTTTGATTATTCCGTCCGGAGGGTGACAGGCGTCACTTCCGCCCGTAGTATCGCAATGCAATACCGAACGTTCGGTCATGATGCGTTCGGTTCCGCCGCGGACGTCGCCGTCCCCGATTCCCTGGAGATCCCATGGCGCACCCATCCTCCGCCCCGGCCGGGCGGCACGAGATGTCGCGCGAGGAGCGCAAGGTCCTCGCCGGCACCCTCGTGGGCACCACCATCGAGTGGTACGACTTCTTCATCTACGCCCAGGCCGCGGCCTTCGTCCTGGCGCCGCTGTACTTCGCGCCGCTGTCCGAGGAGAACGCCGGCCTCGCCCAGGTGGTCGCGTGGGCCTCCCTGGGCATCAGCTTCCTCTTCCGCCCGCTGGGCGCGGTGGTCGCCGGCCACCTCGGCGACAAGTACGGCCGCAAGATCGTCCTGGTCCTCACCCTGGTGGGCATGGGTGCCGCGACGATGCTGATCGGCATGCTCCCCACCTACGCGACGATCGGCATCTGGGCCCCGATCTTCCTGGTGCTCCTGCGCATCATGCAGGGCTTCTCGGCCGGCGGCGAGTGGGGCGGCGCGGCCCTGATGTCCGTCGAGCACGCCCCGCGGAACAAGCGCGGGCTCTTCGGCGCCTACCCGCAGATCGGCGTGCCGCTGGGCATGCTGCTCGCCACGTCCTTCATGTTCGCCCTCACCTCGATGATGTCCCCCGAGGACTTCCAGGCCTGGGGCTGGCGCATCCCGTTCCTGTCCTCCGTGGTGCTGATCGTGGTCGGCTACCTGATCCGCAAGACCGTCGACGAGTCCCCGGTCTTCAAGGAGATGCAGCTGCGCAAGAAGGAGTCCTCCGCTCCCCTGGGCCAGCTGTTCAAGCACCACAAGAAGCCGGTCACCCTCGCGGCCCTGATCTTCGCCGCCAACAACGCCGCCGGCTACCTGGTGATCGCGTTCTTCGCCTCCTACGGCTCCAACGTGCTGGGCATGCCGCGCTCGCAGACCCTCATCGCCTCCCTGATCGGTGGCGTGGGCTGGCTCGTCTTCACGATGTTCGGCGGCTGGATCTCGGACCGGATCGGGCGCGTGCGCACCTTCCAGATCGGCTACGCCATCATCATCCTGTGGGCCGTGCCGATGTGGTTCCTGCTGGACACCGCGTCCCTGCCGCTGTTCGCCCTGGCGATCGTGATCCTCACCGTGGGACTCGGCCCGTCCTACGGACCGCAGTCGGCGCTCTACGCCGAGATGTTCCCGGCCCGCGTGCGCTACTCGGGCGTCTCGATCGGCTACGCGTTCGGCTCCATCATCGGCGGCGCGTTCGCCCCGATGATCGCGCAGCTGCTGCTCAACGAGACCGGGATGTCCTGGACGATCGGCCTCTACATCGCCGGCATCGCGATCGTCTCCTTCATCGCCGTCTCGATGGTGCCGAAGGACATCCAGGAGATCGACCTGCACGTCGAGGAGGTGCACGAGGACTACGTCGCCGAGCACCCCGAGGCCGCCGAGATCCTCGCGGCCGCCCAGGCCGCCGAGAAGCAGCGCGACTGAGCAAAACCCCTCCGAAAAGTGGTAGAGCCAGATGCCGGAGCGCACCGCCTCGAAGCNGTCCGGCACGCAAAACTGGTTCGAAAAGCGGGCGGCTCCGCTCGTGCGGGCACCCCGAGCACACCCCGCTCCCACCCCGGGCTCCCACCGGAGCCCCGCCGAAAGGACTCCTCCATGACCACCGACCTCCTGCTCCCCACGGTCTCGACGGCCGTGGCCGACGTGCTCGCCGAGCGCACCGACCACCTGTTCGGCCTGATGGGCAACGGCAACGCGCACCTGATCAGCTCGCTGACCTCCCGCGGCTTCGGCTTCACCTCCGCCCGGCACGAGTCCGCCACCGTTGCCATGGCCGACGCCTACCACCGGGCCACCGGGCGGACCGGGGCCGCCACGACCACCTACGGTGCCGGGTTCACCAACACCTACACCGCCCTGGCCGAGGCGCGGCTGGCCCGGATCCCCCTGGTCCTGGTCGTCGGCGACGCCCCGACCACCGGGCGGCGGGCCTTCGACGTCGACCAGACCACCGCGGCCGCCGCCGCCGGGGTCACCACCCTGGTCGCGGCCCCGGACAACGCGACCGCGATCACCCACCGGGCCTTCGACCTCGCCGCCCAGACCGTGCAGCCGGTGGTGCTGGCCCTCCCCTACGACCACGCCACCGCCCCCCTCACCGAGCAGACCGTCCTGGAGCCGCTGCCGGTCAAGCCCACCTTCACCGCCTCCACCGAGGACCTCGACCGCATCGCCGGGCTGCTGCGCGCCGCGAGCAGGCCCCTGATCCTCGCCGGGCGCGGAGTGCTCCTGGCCGGGGCCACCACCCCGCTCACCGAGATCGGGGACCGGCTCGGGGCGCTGTTCATGACCTCCGCCATGGCCACCGGGGTCTTCGGCTCCCCGTGGGACCTGGGCATCGCCGGGGGCTTCACCCGCGCCCACCGTCTGGAGCTCGCCCGGCAGGCCGACGTCGTGCTGGTCGCCGGGGCATCGCTGAACGCCTTCCAGCTGCGCTACGGCACGCTCTTCGCCGAGGGCACCCGGGTGATCCGCATCGACAACGAGCCCGAGGACCGCACGCCCCCGGTCACCGACTACGTGCGCGCGGACCTGGGACCGTTCCTCCAGGGACTCACCGGCCGGATCTCCGCCGCCGCCCCGGAGAACACCTGGCGGGCGGCCGCCCCGGAGGTCGCCACCGACGCCTTCCGCGGCTCCGCCCCGGTCGAGGACCCGGCCGAGTTCGGCCCGGACGGCCGGCTCAACCCCCGCGCCGTCGTCGCCGCCCTCGAGCACGTCCTCCCCGCCGAGCGCTCCGTGGTGATGGACGGCGGCCACTTCATCGGCTGGGCCCCGATGTACCTGACCGTGCCGGACCCGCAGGCCATGGTCCTGGTCGGCACCGCCTTCCAGTCCATCGGCCTCGGCTTCGGCTCCGCCGCCGGGGTCTCGGTGGCCCGCCCCGACCGCACCACAGTGTTCGTCACCGGCGACGGCGGCGGGCTGATGGGCCTGGCCGACCTCGAGACGTTCCTGCGCGCCACGAAGCGCGGGGTGATCGTGGTGCTCAACGACTCCGCCTACGGCGCCGAGCTGCACCAGTACGCGTCCAAGGGCCTGGACCCCACCGCGATGCTCATCGACGAGGTCGACTTCGCCGCCGTGGGCCGGGCGATGGGCGCGGCCGGGGCCAAGGCGCACACCCTGGCCGACCTCACCGCGCTCACCGACTGGCTGGCGACCCACGACGAGGGCGTCTTCGTCCTGGACGTGGCCATCTCCCAGCAGGTCGTCGCCGAGTTCATGTCCGCCTCCCTCACCGCCGGCCGCCGGCTCTGACCCGCCGGCCCCGGCGAGGCCCCGGCGAGGCCCCGGCGGACCCCTGCGGACCTTCGCGGATCAGCCGGGCGAACCGGCCCCCCGGTCCGCCTCCACCGCCCGGACGAAGTCCGCGCACCGGCGCGGCCACTCGGCCAGCTCGGCGGGCGTGCCGGCCACGTGCAGGGCGTCGCCGGGCAGGGCCGCGCGCAGCGCCTCGGCCGTGGACAGCGGGTGGGTGGCGTCCTCGGACCAGGCCAGCACCAGGGTCGGCACGCCGATCCGCGACAGCTCCTCGACCGGCGGGAGGTCGGTGCCGGCCGCGCCGCGCAGCACGGCGGGCAGCAGGCCGGGGCCGACGCGCGGCGGGTGCACCGGCCGGTCCGCCACGGCGGGCGGCCGGGTCGCGGCCTGGCCGGCCCGGAGGTAGGCCTCGAGGCCGTGGCGCTCCACCAGGTCCGCGCCCTGCCGGTAGGTCCCCGCCTGGCCGCGGCGCGAGGCCCAGGCCGTGGAGGGCACGCAGAGCGTCAGCGAGCGGAACCGCCCGGGCTCGGCGAGGGCGGCGTGCAGCAGCGTGGCCGCCCCCATGGACGGGCCGATCCCGTGGACCGGCTCACCGGGCGCCACGGCGTCCAGCAGGCGCAGCAGGTCCTCGGCCAGCCGGGGCCAGGTCCAGTCCGCGGCCACGGGCTCCGCGGCGGAGCCGCCGTGGCCCCGGGCGTCGTAGCGCACCGTCCGGTGCCCGCTCAGCTCGGCCGCCAGGTCCAGACCGCCCGCGGTGTTGGCGGCCCGGTCGGACAGCAGCCCGTGCAGCTGGACGGCAGGCGGGCCGGAGCCGGTCACGTCGTAGGTCAGGCGGCAGCGGGGGAGCTCGAGCGTCGGCATGCCGCCACGGTACGCGTAGATTGTGACCACCCGTGGACCGGACGCGTCCTCGGCGGCCGGCCCCCCGGCCCGACCAGGAGGTGCGCATGCGGCTGACCAGCATCACGCACGCCCGGCTGCCCGAGGGCCGCCTGTCCAGCTGCACCGTCCCCGCCGAGGGCGCCGGCCGGCCGCTGCCGGTGTCCTTCGACCAGGGCATGCACGTGGGAGCCGGTCCCCGCCCGGGGTCCTGGATGGCCGTGGCCGTGGAGCTTCCCGCGCCGGTGGACGCCGCGCACCTGGGCGAGGCCTGGGCGGGTGTCGTGCGGCGGCACCACACGCTGCACACCGTCTTCTCCGCCGACGACGACGGCCGCGTCCGGCTGCACGAGATCGCCGACGCCGTGCGCCCCGTGTGGACCCGGCACGAGGTCGGCGCCGCCGGGACGCGGGCGGCCCTGCAGGCGGTGGCCGACGCCGCCTGCTCCCCGCTGGCCCGGCCCTCGCACCGGCTGTGCCTGATCGAGCCCGCGGCCGGGCCCGCCGTCGTCGTGCTCGCCGCCGACCACGCGCACGTGGACGCCTGGTCCCTGCCCCTGCTCGCCCGGGACCTGCTCGACGGGCTGGACGATCTCCGCGCCGGCCGCCCGGCCGGCGCGGGCCGGGCGCCCGCGGCGTCCTTCGCCGAGCACACGCGGGAGCTCGCCGCCCGTCCCCCGGCACCGCCGCACGTGGTGCGGCGCTGGGCGCGGATCCTCGCGGACGGCGACGGCGCCCTGCCCGTCTTCCCCCTGCCGCTGGGGGAGCCCGGCGCCCCGGCACCCGAGACGGTGACCACGCACGACGTCCTCGACGCCGAGGGCCTGGCCCGCCTGGAGGCGCGCGCCGACGGGCTGCACGTCCGGCTGCTGGTCCTGGTGGTCTCGGTGCTGACCCGGGCGACCGCCGAGCTGGCCGGCCGGCCCCTGCGCGCGGTCCTGCCCGTGCACAGCCGCACCGAGCCGCACTGGCGCGACGCCGTGGGCTGGTTCATCACCAACTCGGTGCTCGAGTGCTCGGACCCCGATCCGCAGGCCTGCCGCGCTGCCGTGCGCGAGACGCTGGAGCTGGGCTCGCACGCCCTGGAGCCGATCCTGCGGCCCCACGGCGGCATGCCCGTCCCGCCGGGGATGTTCATGCTGTCCTACCTCGACTACCGGCGGCTGCCCGCCACCCTGGCGCCGGAGCTGCGGGCGCAGCACATCTCCGCGTCGGCGCCGACCACCGGGGTGCAGGTGTGGTTCGTGGTGGGCGAGCGCGGCCTGCACCTGCGGGCGCGCTACCCGGGCACCGGGCAGGCCCGCTCGTCGGTGGAGGCGTGGCTGGGCGCCGTCGGCGCGGGGCTGCGCACGCAGGCGCGCCCGGAACCGGACCGCGGATAGCCGCGGGCCCGGACGCCCCCGAGGGCCCGGTCCGGGTACCCGTGCGCCCTGCCCCCGCCCCGGTCCGCCGACTATCCTGGTGGCAGCGGGCAGAAGGGGTCAGATGGACGACCGGACGATCGCCAGGACGCAGGCCAGGTTGATCCGCACCGCGCTGACGAGCACCGGGCTGGGTGCGCGCGACCTGTGGCTGCGGTACGTCCACCTGGGCGGAGAGGTCGGGGAGCTGGAGCTCGACGCCTACCTGCACCACGCCCTGTACCTGCCGCCCCGGCACCGGGACAGCCTGGCGCGGGCCGCCAACCAGCTGGTGCCCGGCCACCGGGTCCCGTGCAGCCGGGACCTGCGCCCGGAGGAGTACCCGCCCGAGGCCTGAGCGCCCGGCCGGGGCCCGGCGGGCCTACGCGGCGCGCTCGGGCAGGGGCGCCGCCTCGCCCTGCTTCTTCTGCCACGGCCACCGCCCGCTGATCTCGAGCTCGAGGGACCAGCTGAGGAAGGTCCGCACGACCACGATGAGCGCCAGCACCCCCACCGACTCGAACGTGGGGGTGATGGCGACGGTCTTGATGATGTCCGCGGCCACGAGCAGCTCCAGGCCCAGCAGGATCGAACGGCCGAGCCGCTGCCGGTAGCTCTCGTAGGTGTCGCGCTCCCCGCTCCCCCGCCCCAGCAGGTCCCGCCCGGCCAGGAGGGTCGCCACCACCGTCCCGACGACGATGGCGACCACGCCGGCGACGTCGACGGCCTCCCCGACCAGCTCCATGGACTCCTGGAACGACATCCTGCACCTCCGGTGACCCCGGCGGGACGCGCCGGCTCGAGTCTGCGATGAGGACGCCAGGATCTCACGGGTCCGCCGTCAGCCGGCGGCGGCGACCTCCTGGGGCACGGTCTCCGGCACGGAGCCCCGCCGCCTGGGGGGCCCCGGCAGCCGCTCGCGCTCGGCGAGGACCCGGGCCGCCTCCGAACCGGGGGCGGCGACGGTGTTCTGCAGGGCCCGGCTCAGCGCACGGGGGTCCGTGCCGTCCACCACGGCCGCGATGTGCGAGTCGGGGCGGATCACCCACACGTCGGTCGGCTCCGGCTTCAGCGCCTCGGCGAGCTTGCCGGTGGTGTCGATGTCCGCGATGGCGTGCAGGCGCAGCGGGGACCGGATGGCGGCGAGCGCGGTCCCGCGCACGAGCTCCTGGTCGACCGCCGGGCCGGTGAGGAGCAGGATCCCGAAGCGGGCGAGCTCGCGGACGCGGTCGGCGGCGATGCCCGGGACGGCGACCGGGACGTCCGGCAGCAGCACGCCGGGGACGGGGTCGGGGACCTCCCCCTTGGGCGGGCGCCCGGCGAAGGTCCGGGTGGGGTGCGGGGTGGTGAGCGGGGAGTCGACGTACCAGAAGGGCTCGGCCAGGCGCCCGGAGTCCACGTAGGTGGACGCGGCCGGGTCGCCGATCGCCCGCTCGAGCTTGGCGAGCCGCTCGGCCAGCTGCTCCTCGGTGCGGGGCACGAGGAAGTCCATGGTGGCCTCGGTGACCTCGAGGTTCTCGACGGCGGCGGCGCGGCGCTCGACGTCGTAGGACTCCAGCAGCGCCGGATCGGCGTTGCCGCGCAGCACCGAGGTCAGCTTCCAGGCGGCGTTCTCGGCGTCGCCCACGCCCGAGTTGAGCCCGCGGGCGCCGAACGGGGAGACGATGTGCGCGCAGTCCCCGGCCAGCAGCACCCGGCCCACCCGCATCCGGGAGGCCAGCCGGGCGTGGAAGCGGTAGACGGACTTCCAGACGATCTCGTAGTCCGTGTCCCCGATGATCTGGCGGATCCTCGCGTCGAGGGCCCCGGAGGCCTCCTCGGCGTCGAGGTCGTAGTCGCCGGGCACCTGCCAGTCGATCCGGAAGGTCGAGTCCGGGCACGGGTGGATGAGCACCTGCCGGCCGGGGTTCCACTCGGGGTCGAAGTAGAAGCGGCGCTCGGTGGCCCAGCCGGGGATGTCGGCCCGGATGTCGCAGATCAGGAACTTGTCCTCGAACGAGCGGCCGTCGAAGCTCACCCCGAGCTGGTCGCGCAGCCACCGCGCCTTCGAGCCGAGCGCGGCGATCGCGTAGTCGGCCACGATCTCGGCCCGGCCCCCGTCGCGGCAGGAGCACACCACGGTCACGGAGCGCTCGTCCTGGGTGATCGAGACGATCTCGTGGCCCCAGACCTCCTCGATCAGCGGCTCGGCGGCGATCTTCTGCGCGAGCAGCTCCTCGGTGCGGGTCTGGGAGATGTTCACGAACGGCGGGAACGGGGACTGCCCCCTGTCCCGGAAGGGCTGGGCGAACAGCTCCTTCTCCCGGTAGAAGGTGCGCGCGGTGTCCCACGTGACGCCCTCGGCGGCCACCTGCCGGCCCACGCCCACGGCCTCCCAGACCTCCAGGACGTCGCGCTGCTGGCAGATCGCCTTGGACCCGATGGGGTCCCGCTCGGCGCGGGCGTCCAGGACCGTGACGGGGATGCCCCACCGCGCCAGCAGCAGCGCCGCGGTCTGGCCCACGGGCCCGTTGCCGAGCACCAGCACCTTGCCGGAGTCGAATCGTCTCACTGTCGCCCTCCTCGTTCTCGTGTCGCTGCTCGTGGGGACCGGGTCAGCCGTTCTGGAGCTGGTCCCAGACCTCGCGGTCGCGCTCGGCGGTCCAGATGACGGGCCGCTCGATGCCCGAGAGCTCGTCCCACAGCCGGGAGACGTCGAAGGGCAGGCAGTGCTCGAAGATCGGCCAGTGGCCGAAGTCGTCGTAGAGGGCGGTGTGCACGGCCTCGAAGGCGTCCTTGAGCGTCCCGCCGTTCTTCTGGACGGTGCCGACCTCCTCGATCATGACGTCCAGGAAGCGGCGGGTCTGCTCGATCGCCGCGTCCACGGCCTCCCGGCCCCTCGAGACCGCCCCGCGCCCGCCCACGAGCTGCTCCGCACCCAGCGCCTTGACGGCGTCGAGGGTGTGGCTCGCCCAGTCGCGGTGGAAGGCGTCCCCGGTGTAGAGGGCGGCCTCGGCCTCGACCAGGTCCCCGGCGAAGAGGATCTTCTGCTGGGGCAGCCAGGCGACGATGTCGCCCTCGGTGTGGCCGCGGCCGAAGTGCTGGAGCACGAGGTCCCCGCGGTCCCCGCCGAGGTCGATGGTCAGCTTGTCCCGGAAGGTCACCGTGGGCCAGGTCAGGCCCGGGACGGTGTCCGCGCCCTTGGCCAGGCGCGGCATGCGGCCGAACTCGGAGGCCCAGTCCTCCTTGCCGCGCTCCACGATGAGGTCGTAGGTGTTCTCGTGGGCGACGATCGTCTCGGCGTGGAAGGCCGAGGCGCCGAGCACGCGCACCGCGTGGTAGTGGGAGAGCACCAGGTAGCGGATCGGCTTGTCGGTGTGCTTCCGCAGCTCCGCCAGCCACTCGGCGGCCACCACGGGGGTGGCCAGGGCCTCGAAGCAGACCAGGAAGTCCTCCCCCTCGATCGCCCCGATGTTCGGGTCCCCCTCGGCCGTGAGGGCGTAGACGCCCTCGGCCAGGATCTCGAGGGTCTTCTGCTTCTCGCCGAGGTCCGCCGAGGACGCGAACGACTTGGTGGTGCCCATGTGCCGTCTCCTTCGTGGGGCCGCGCAGGGCCCGGGATAGTCAAATGCTGTATTAGTTCCACGGTAGCCCCCGGACCTTGATTTGTGAAGCAGGCCACAGCCGATCGCGGCCGCGGCGCTGTTGACCCCGCGGGCGCACGCGTGGGAAGGTTTGATGAACGATCGGTCGGTAAATTCGGGCGACGATGCCCGGATGCCGGCCGCACCCCGTCGCGACAGGAGCCCACCCATGCCCGCAACCCCTCAGGCCCTCCTCGTCGGCGGGGCCCGCACCCCGGTGGGCCGCTACGGCGGCGCGCTGGCGAGCGTGCGCCCCGACGACCTCGCCGCCCTCGTGGTCAGGCACGCGGTGACCGACGCCGGGATCGACCCGCACGACGTCGACGAGGTGATCCTCGGCAACGCCAACGGCGCCGGCGAGGAGAACCGCAACGTCGCCCGCATGGCCTGGCTGCTCGCCGGCTTCCCCGACACCGTCCCCGGCATCACCGTCAACCGGCTCTGCGCCTCCGGGCTCTCGGCCATCATCATGGCCTCCCACATGATCAAGGCCGGCGCCGCCGACATCGTCGTCGCCGGCGGCGTGGAGTCCATGTCCCGCGCCCCCTGGGTGATGGAGAAGCCGGCCAAGGCGTTCGCGAAGCCCGGCGACGTCTTCGACACCTCCATCGGCTGGCGCTTCACCAACCCCGAGTTCAAGAAGCAGGACAAGATGACCTACTCGATGCCGGAGACGGCCGAGGAGGTCGCGATCGTCGACGGGATCTCGCGCGAGGACGCCGACGCCTTCGCCGTGGCCTCCCACGAGAAGGCGATCGCCGCGATCGACGCCGGGCGCTTCGCCCCCGAGATCGTCCCGGTGACCGTCACGGGCCGCAAGGGTGCGACGACCGTCGTCGACACGGACGAGGGCCCCCGCCCGGGCACCACGATGGACGCCCTCGCGAAGCTGCGCCCCGTGGTGGACCACGGGACGGTCGTCACCGCCGGCAACGCCTCCTCCCTCAACGACGGCGCCTCGGCGATCCTCGTGGTCTCCGAGCGCGCGGCCGAGAAGTACGGGCTGGCCGCCCGGGCCCGGATCGTCGACGGCGCCTCCGCCGGCGTGGCCCCGGAGATCATGGGCATCGGCCCCGTCCCCGCCACCCAGAAGGTGCTCGGGCGCACCGGGTGGGGCATCGGCGACCTCGGGGCGGTCGAGCTCAACGAGGCCTTCGCCTCCCAGTCCCTGGCCTGCATCCGCCGCCTCGGCCTCGACGCCGGCACCGTCAACAACGACGGCGGGGCGATCGCGCTCGGCCACCCCCTGGGCTCCTCCGGCTCCCGGCTCGTGGTGACGCTGCTGGGCCGGATGGAGCGCGAGGGCGCCGACCGCGGCCTGGCCACCATGTGCGTGGGCGTGGGCCAGGGCACCGCGATGCTCGTGGAGAAGCTCTGATGGTCGGGCCCAGCGAGATCCTCGGCGCGGAGTTCACCGCCCTGCGGCTCGAGGAGCGCGAGGACCGCCTGCACGTGGTCCTGGACCGCCCCGCCGTGCGCAACGCCATCGACGCGACCATGGTCGAGGAGCTGCACACCGTGTGCAGCCACCTCGAGCGGCACCCGAAGATCCTGATCCTCTCCGGCACCGAGGTGAACGGCCGGGGGGTCTTCGCCTCCGGCGCCGACATCGCGCAGCTGCGCGAGCGCCGCCGCGACGACGCCCTGGCCGGGATCAACTCCCGGATCTTCGACCGGATCCACAGGCTGCCCATGCCGGTGATCGCCGCGATCGACGGCTACGCCCTGGGCGGCGGCGCGGAGCTGGCCTACGCCGCGGACTTCCGCATCGCCACCCCGCACCTCACGATCGGCCAGCCGGAGACGAACCTGGGCATCATCGCCGCCGCCGGCGGGCTGTGGCGGCTCAAGGAGCTGGTCGGCGAGGCGATCGCCCTGGACATCCTGCTCGCCGGCCGGCTCCTCGGCGCGGACGAGGCCCTGGCCCTGCACCTCGTCACCGAGCTGCACGAGCCCGCAGAGCTCGTCGGCGCCGCGCACGCGCTCGCCGACCGGATCGGCGCCCAGGACCCCCTCGCCGTGCGGATCTCCAAGCGGGTCTTCGCGGCGCCCCCGTCCGCCCACCCGCACATCGACGAGCTGGCCCAGGCCGTGCTCTTCGAGTCGGAGGCGAAGTTCGACCGCATGCAGGCCTTCCTGGACCGCAAGAAGAACAAGAAGTAGGAGCATCCCGACCATGACCGAGAAGCACGCACTGGCCGTTCCCGCCGTCGTCGGCGTCCTGGGGGGAGGCCGCATGGGCGCGGGCATCGCCCACGCCTTCCTGCTCGCCGGGGCGAGGGTGACCGTGGTGGAGCGGGACGGGCAGGCAGCGGAGGCCGCCCGCGAGCGGATCGAGCGGGACCTCGCCAAGTCCCTGGAGCGCGGGGGCGTGGACGGCAACCTGGACGAGTGGGCCGAGAACCTGACCGTCTCCCTCGACCACGCCGACTTCGCGGACTGCGAGCTCGTCGTCGAGGCCGTCCCCGAGGCGTGGGATCTGAAGGTCACGGCCCTGCAGGAGGTCGAGCGCCACCTCGCCGAGACCGCGTGGCTGGCCACCAACACCTCCTCGCTGTCCGTGGACGGGCTGGCCGAGCAGCTGGGACGCCCCGAGCGGTTCTGCGGGCTGCACTTCTTCAACCCCGTGCCGGCCTCGAAGCTCGTGGAGGTCGTGAACTCGAAGCACACCGGCGAGGAGCTCAGGCGGCTCTCGGTGCAGTGGGTCGAGGGCCTCGGCAAGACCCCGGTGGTCGTCAACGACGCCCCCGGCTTCGCCTCGTCGCGGCTGGGCGTGGCGATCGCCCTCGAGGCCATCCGGATGGTCGAGGAGGGCGTGGCCTCTCCCGCCGACATCGACAACGCCATGGTCCTGGGCTACAGGTTCCCGGTCGGCCCCCTGGCCCTGACGGACATCGTGGGCCTGGACGTGCGCCTGGGCATCGCCGAGTACCTCGAGTCGCAGCTCGGCCCGCGCTTCGCCCCCCCGCAGCTGATGCGGGACATGGTGGCCCGCGGCGAGCTCGGCCGCAAGACCGGCAAGGGCTTCTTCGACTACGACCAGTAGCACCCGCCCCCTGCCGTCCCGCCCTCCCGGCCGCGGGCGGCGGGACGCGCCGTCGGACGCGGGTCCTAGGGTGGGGGCATGCACGCACAGCCCGGGACCCCCGCCGCGTGGGACGGCGCGCTCAACGCCCGGCGCCTGGCCGGCGACGTGTGGCGGATGGGCCGCTCCGAGCGGCTGAGCCCCTCGGGGTGGCGCGCCGCCGCGGCGGACGGGGTGCGCACGGTCGTGGACCTGCGCAACGCGGACGAGCGGCGGCGCCGGCCCACGGACCCCGCGGACGACCCGGCCGCCCGCGCCGGCATCACGGTGCTGCACCGCCCCACCGAGGACCCCGCCCATCCGCAGTTCCCGCTGGTGGGCACGCCCTATCTGCACCACCCGCGCGGCTACCGCGACTACCTGCGGCTGTTCCCGGCCTTCCTGGCCGAGGCGGTGCGGGCGGTGGCGACCGCCGAGGGCGCCGTGGTGGTGCACTGCTCGGCCGGCCGCGACCGCACGGGGGTGCTCGCGCTGCTGCTCCTGGGGCTGGCCGGAGCGCCCCCGGAGCGCCTCGTCGCGGAGGACGAGGCCGCCGCGCGCGGGATCAACGAGTGGCACCGCGTCTCGCCCGTCCCCCACCCGGTCGAGCGCCACCACCCCGAGCACGAGCTCGCCCCGCTGCTCGCGGGGCGCCGCGCGGCCCTCGAGGAGCTGCTGGACGGGTTCGACGCCGAGCGCTGGCTCGTCGACGCCGGGCTGTCGCCCGAGGAGCTGGCCGCCCTGCGCCGGCGGCTCCACAGCCCGTCCTGATCCGCCCCCGTCCGGCGTCCTGACCCGCCGGCGGGCGGACCCCGGGCCTGGTTCCCGGTCTAGCCCTCGGCGGGGTTCGTGGCCTGCTGCGGCTTGTCCTTGAGGAAGTTCGTGATCCGCACGGTGCACAGCCGGGCGCCGTCCTCGTGCTCGAGGACCACCTCGTGGCACGTGAGGGAGCGTCCGAGCTGCAGGGCGGTGGCCGTGGCGGTCACGGTGCCCGTGCGGGACGACCGGTGGTGGGTGGCGTTGACGTCCACGCCCACGGCGACCTTGCCCATCGTGGAGGCGTGGATCACCGCGGCCCAGGAACCGACGGCCTCGCCGAGGGCCACCATGGCGCCGCCGTGGAGCAGGCCCAGCGACTGGCGGTTGCCCTCGACGGGCATGGAGGCGACCACGCGCTCCGCCGACTCCTCGAGGACGGTGACGCCCATCTTCTCGTCGAGCTCGCCCAGGACGATGCGCCAGGGCTCGTGGGTCTCGGTCGTGGTCATGGCACTCCTCGGGCGCTCGGCGACGGGGCAGGACCACCGTGGGGCAGTGGTCCCGGGGTGTGACGTAGGTTATCGTGGTCATAATACCGAACGATCGGTCAGGATGCGGGCGACGGACCGGCCGCCCGCGCGCACCCGAGCGAAAGGACCACGCACCGTGGCAGCACAGACCCAGACCATCCTCCCCAGCTACCTGAGGGGCCGGTGGTGGTCGCCGGAGAACCCGCAGAAGGTGACGGAGGTGGCCGACGCCTCGACCGGCGAGGTCGTGGCGCGCGTGTCCACGGACGGCATCGACATCGCCTCCGCCGTGGACTACGGCCGGACCGTGGGGCAGCGCTCCCTCGGGGAGCTCACCATCCACGAGCGGGCGCTCAAGCTCAAGGAGCTCGCCCAGTACCTCACCGAGCACAAGCAGGAGCTCTACGACGTCTCCTACTCGACCGGGGCCACGCTGAAGGACCACTTCTTCGACGTGGACGGCGGCATCGGCACCCTCTTCACGTTCTCCTCCAAGGGCCGGCGCGAGCTGCCCAACGCCAACGTCGTCGTGGACGGGGCGGTGGAGCAGCTCTCCAAGGACGGGTCCTTCCTGGGCGAGCACATCTACACCCGCATGCCCGGCGTCGCCGTGCAGATCAACGCGTTCAATTTCCCGGTGTGGGGCATGCTCGAGAAGTTCGCCCCCGCCTTCATCGCCGGCATGCCGACCCTGGTGAAGCCGGCCACGCCGACCGGCTACGTCACGGCCGCCTGCGTGCGCCTGATGATCGACTCCGGCATCCTGCCGGAGGGCTCCCTGCAGCTGGTCTCCGGCTCCGCCCGGGACCTGCTCGACCACCTGGACTACCGCGACCACGTGGCCTTCACCGGCTCCGCCGGCACCGCGCAGTCGCTGCGCCACCACGAGAACGTCATCGACGGCGGAGTGCGCTTCACCGCCGAGACGGACTCCCTCAACGCCGCGATCCTCGGCCCCGACGCCACCCCGGAGACCCCGGAGTTCGACGCCTTCGTGAAGGCGGTGTTCGTCGAGATCACCTCCAAGGCCGGGCAGAAGTGCACGGCCATCCGGCGCGTCATCGTCCCGCAGGACCGCGTGGAGGACGTCGTGGCCGCCGTCGCCGAGCGCGTGCAGCAGCGCGTGGTCATCGGCGACCCGCGCACCGAGGGCGTCACCATGGGCGCCCTGGCCTCCAAGGAGCAGCAGGGCGAGGTCCGCAAGGCCGTGGAGCGCCTGGTCGCCGCCGGCGGCACCGTCCGCCTGGGCGGCCCGGATGCCTCCGTCGGCGACGCCGACACCGGGGCGGGCGCCTTCTTCCCCGTCACGGTGCTGTCCTTCGACGACCCGGACACCCCGGAGGTGCACTTCGTCGAGGCCTTCGGCCCCGTCACCTCCGTGCTCGGCTACACCGACGTCGACGACGCCGTGCGGCTCGCCGCGCTCGGCGGCGGCTCGCTCGTGGCGACCGTGTGCACGAACGACGGCGCGACCGCCGCCCGGTTCACCGCGGGCATCGGCTCGCACCACGGGCGCGTGCACTTCCTCAACCGGCAGGACGCGAAGACCTCCACCGGCCACGGCTCCCCCATGCCGCACCTGGTCCACGGCGGCCCCGGCCGCGCCGGCGGCGGCGAGGAGCTGGGCGGCGTGCGCGGCGTCAAGCACTACATGCAGCGCACCGCGATCCAGGGACCCCCGGACATCCTCACGGCGGTGACCGGGGTCTGGCACCGGGGCGCCGCGGCGAACACCGTGACCCGCGAGGCGGTCGAGAACGGCACCGGCGAGCACCCGTTCCGCAAGTCCCTGGAGACGCTGCGGATCGGCGACCAGTTCGCCTCCGAGCTGCGCACCGTGACCCTCGAGGACATCACCGAGTTCGCCGAGAAGACCGGCGACACCTTCTACGCGCACACCGACGAGGAGGCCGCCACGGCCAACCCGTTCTTCCCGCGCCGGGTGGCCCACGGCTACCTGCTGGTCTCCTGGGCCGCCGGGCTGTTCGTGGAGCCCGCCCCCGGTCCCGTCCTGGCGAACTACGGCCTGGAGAACCTGCGCTTCATCACGCCGGTGACCTACGACGACCACATCCGGGTGACCCTCACCGCCAAGCAGATCACCCCGCGGGTCACCGACGAGTACGGCGAGGTCTGCTGGGACGCGATCCTGCACAACCAGCACGACGAGATCGTGGCGACCTACGACGTGCTGACCCTGGTCGCGAAGACCTGGCCCACCGCCTGACCCGGGCGAGACCCGCCCGGACTGTCGGGTCCCCACGAAGCACGCGATCCCTCACGCACCGGGCGTGGGGGATCGCGTGCTTCGGGGGGACCCGGCGGCGAGCGGCCTCCGCGGTCGGGGCTCGGCGGAGCGACCGGGCGAGGGCTCAGGAGGCCCGCAGCCCCGAGAAGGCGAGCGCGACCACGGTGTCGGCCAGCCCGTCGTCGGCCCTGTCCGGGTCCGGCCGGTACCAGTCGACGATCGAGTTGATCATGCCCAGGAGCAGCCGCGAGGCGGACCGGCCGCTGAGGTCGCGGCGCAGGTCGCCCTCCGCCTGCGCCTGCTCGATGAGCGCGCCGACCCGGCGGGTGACCGCGCGGCGGCGCTCGAGCGCCCTCGTCTCGACCTCCGAGTTGCCCCGCAGCCGCAGCAGCAGGGTCACGTACGGCATCTGCTCCACGAGCACGTGCACGGTCCCGCGGATCACCTGCTCGAGCCGCTCGACCGCCGGGGCCTGCGTCCGCTCGGCGGCGGCCAGGACCTCCTCGAGCGCGTCGAGGGCCCGGCCCAGCGCCTGCTCGAGGATCTCCTCCTTGGACTCCACGTGGTGGTAGATCGCGGACTTGGAGATCCCCAGGTGCTTGGACAGCGTCCCCATCGACGTGGCGTCGTAGCCGTGCACGTTGAAGACCTCCACGCACACGGCGAGCAGCGTCTCGCGGTCGTAGCCGGGCCGGCCCCGGCGCGGGGCCGCGCCGTCCGGAGGGGCGGGCGCCGGTGCGTGCGTCATGGGGACCTCGATCTCGGTGGGGACGGGCAGGACAACGATCTTATGCTTTTCGAACGGTTTTTCNCGCCACCACCGCAAAAGGCCTTCGAAAAGGGCCCCCGGGCCGTCCCGGGGGCCCGCCGCGGCACGGGTCGGCGCCGGGGCGTCACGCGTCCTTGCGGTGGTCGTAGACGCGGCGCAGCTTGCCGGAGGACCGGGCGAGGGTCCCCGGCTCGGCGATCCGGATCGAGGCCGAGGAGCCGATCTTCGTCTTGATGGCGTGCAGGAGCTTCTGGCCGCCCGCCTCGGCGGCCTCGACGGTCACCTGCTCGCGCCGCTCGATGTTGATGGTCATCTGGTCCATCCGGTGCGGGCGGGTGATCTCGAGCGTGAAGTGCGGGCTCAGCTCCGGCACCTGCAGGGCGAGCTCCTCGATCTGGGAGGGGAACAGGTTGACCCCCCGCAGGATGATCATGTCGTCTGAGCGGCCCGTGATCCGGCCCATCCGCCGGTGCCCGGGCCGGTCCGTGCCGGGCAGCAGGCGGGTCAGGTCGTGGGTGCGGTAGCGGATGATCGGCAGGGCCTCCTTGGTGAGCGCCGTGAACACGAGCTCGCCGGGCCGGCCGGTGTCCTGGACCTCGTCCGTGAACGGGTCGATGATCTCGGGGCGGAAGTGGTCCTCCCAGATGTGCGAGCCGTCCTTGGACGCGGCGGACTCGCCGGCCACGCCGGGGCCCATGACCTCGGAGAGGCCGTAGATGTCGCACGCGTCGACGTCGAAGGCCGTCTCGATCTCCCGGCGCATCTCCTCGGTCCAGGGCTCCGCCCCGAGCACCGCGGTGCGCAGCGACGTCTCCCGCGGGTCCAGGCCGAGCTTCCTGAAGCCGTCGGCGATGGTCAGCAGGTAGGTGGGGGTCGAGAGGATGGCCTCGGGCTGGAAGTCCCGGATCATCTGGACCTGCTTCTCGGTCTGCCCGCCGGACATCGGGATGACGGCGCAGCCCAGGCGCTCGGCGCCGTAGTGGGCACCGAGCCCGCCCGTGAACAGACCGTAGCCGTAGGCGTTGTGCACCTTGTCCCCGGGGCGCACGCCCGAGAGCCGGAAGCAGCGGGCCACGAGGCCCGCCCAGGTGTCGATGTCGTTCTGCGTGTAGGCCACCACGGTGGGCTGCCCGGTGGTGCCGGAGGAGGCGTGGATCCGCCGGACCTCGGACATCGGCACCGCGAGGGACTTGAACGGATACGCCTTCCGCAGGAACTCCTTGTCCGTGTACGGGAAGAGCCGGAGGTCCTCGAGCTCCTTGAAGTCGCCGGGGTGCACGCCGTGCCCGTCGAAGAGCTCCGTGTAGGCGGCGACGTTCTCGTAGGCGTGGTGCAGGGTCCAGCGCAGCCGCTCGACCTGCAGGGACTCGACCTGGTCCCGGCTCATCGTCTCCTCGGGGTCCGGCTGCGACCGGTCCGCCGGGGCGGGGGCGGGGGTGTAGGGGTTCGGGACGGAGCACTCGGTCATGTCAGACTTCCTCGGGCTGCGGGGCGGACGGCTGGGCGGACTGCAGGACGGGCTGCGCGGCCGGGTCCCCGGCAGGGTCCTCGGCAGGGCGCTCCGCGGGCGTCGCCGCGCGGAGGGCGGGGTTGGGGATGGTGCGGCTGCGGCCCCGGAACTCGGCGATGAGCCGGCCGTCGGCCAGGACCTGGATGTCGTAGACGCCGCTGCGCCCCGCCTGGGCGCGCACGGTCCCCACGGCGGTGAGCTCCTGCCCGCGGTAGGCCGAGGCGAGGAAGTTGATGTCCACTCCCGCGGCCACCGTGATGGTGGTGCCGTCCCCGGCGGGGTCGTTGCAGGCGAGGGCGAAGCAGGTGTCCGCGAAGGCGAAGACCATGCCGCCGTGGGCGATGCCGAACCCGTTGAGCATCTCCTCCCGCAGGGTCATGCGGATCTGGGCGTGGCCGTACTCGGCACGGTCCACGGTGATGCCCATCCAGCGCGAGGTGTGGTCCCCCGCGAGGATCGGATGGCCCTGGGACATGTAACTCTCCTCACAGTTCACGACCGAATGTTCAGTAGACAATCCCACTCCGCCGCCCGTGTCAACCCGCACCGCCCCGGAGGAGCGCGGGAGCACTCCATCGGCGCAACCTGTTGACGCCACCCCCGGGGGGCTTATATTCTGAACGAACGGTCAGTTAGTCGCGTGCGGCCCTCCCGCCCCGCGGCGCCATCTCGTCGGAAGAGGGACACCATGACTACGCAGAACACGGGGCTCCACGCCGTGCCCGCCGCGGACGCGGCCGAGCAGGCGGAGCTGGACCGCGCGGGCGAGGAGCACTTCGACCGCATCATCGCCGAGGACTCCCGGATCGAGCCGCGCGACTGGATGCCCGCCGCCTACCGCAAGACCCTGGTCCGCCAGGTCTCGCAGCACGCCCACTCCGAGATCATCGGCATGCAGCCGGAGGGCAACTGGATCTCCCGGGCGCCGTCCCTCAAGCGCAAGGCCATCCTCATGGCCAAGGTGCAGGACGAGGCCGGCCACGGGCTGTACCTCTACTCCGCCGCCGAGACCCTGGGCACCCCCCGCTCCGAGCTCAACCAGCAGCTGCTGGACGGCCGGGCCAAGTACTCCTCGATCTTCAACTACCCCGCGCGTACCTGGGCCGACATGGGCGCCATCGGCTGGCTCGTGGACGGCGCGGCGATCGCCAACCAGGTTCCGCTGTGCCGGGCCTCCTACGGCCCCTACGGCCGGGCCATGGTCCGCATCTGCAAGGAGGAGTCCTTCCACCAGCGCCAGGGCTGGGAGATCCTCTACGAGCTCTCCCACGGCACGCCCGCCCAGAAGCAGATGGCCCAGGACGCCGTGAACCGCTTCTACGGCCCCTCGCTGCAGATGTTCGGCCCCCCGGACGACGACTCGCCCAACTCGAAGCAGTCCATGGCGTGGAACATCAAGCGCTTCTCCAACGACGAGCTGCGCCAGCGCTTCGTGGACATGATCGTGGAGCAGGCCGCGGCACTGGACCTGACCCTGCCGGACCCGGACCTCAAGTGGAACGAGGAGCGCGGCCACTACGACTACGGACCGCTGGACTGGGACGAGTTCAAGGCCGTCGTCGGCGGCCGGGGCCCGTGCAACCTCCAGCGCATGCAGCGCCGCCGCACGGCGCACGAGGACGGCGCCTGGGTCCGCGAGGCCGCCGCCGCCTACGCCCGCAAGACCGCCGCGGAGCGCGCCTCCGCCGAACTCATCGGAGCCTGAGCATGAGCGAGAACACCGTGAGCCCGATCGGCGCGCCCTCGGACGAGTGGCCCCTGTGGGAGGTGTTCGTGCGGTCCTCGCGCGGGCTCTCCCACGTCCACGCCGGATCCCTGCACGCCCCGGACGCCACGATGGCCGTGCGCAACGCCCGGGACCTCTACACCCGCCGCAACGAGGGGACCTCCGTGTGGGTGGTGCCCTCCGCGGCCATCACCGCCTCGGACCCCGACTCCAAGGGCGGGTTCTTCGAGTCCGCCCAGGGCAAGAGCTACCGCCACGCCACGTACTACACCAAGAGCGAAGGGGTGAAGCACCTGTGAGCTTCGCATCCCACGAGTCCGCGACCCGGCAGAGCGCGGGCGACGCCATCACCGCGGAGGACATCCGGGCCGGCGGCGCGAAGGCCCCCGAGGACGTGGCCCGCTACGCCCTGTACCTGGGCGACGACGCCCTGATGCTCGCCCAGCGCCTCGGCTGGTGGATCGCCCGGGCCCCGGAGCTCGAGGAGGACATCGCGCTGGCCAACATCGCCCTGGACCTGCTCGGGCACGCCCGCTTCCTGCTCACCTACGCGGGCACCGCGTGGGGGAAGACCGAGGACGACCTCGCCTACTTCCGCGACGAGGAGGAGTTCCGCTCCTGCCGCCTCGTGGAGCAGGAGAACGGCGACTTCGGGCAGACCATCGCCCGGCAGCTGATCTTCTCCTACTACCAGTACGAGCTCTACCGCCGCCTCGTCCGCTCCACCGACCCGACGCTCGCGGCCATCGCGGACAAGGCGCTCAAGGAGGTCGAGTACCACCAGGACCACGCGAGCCAGTGGATCCTGCGCCTGGGCCTCGGCACGGAGGAGTCCAAGCGCCGCGTCCAGGCCGGCCTCACCTACATGTGGCCCTACGTGGACGAGCTGTTCCACGACGACGAGCTCGTCGAGTCCCTCGGGGACGTCGCCGTGCTCCCGTCCTCCCTGCGCGCCGACTTCGACCGCCGGATCACCGCGATCCTCGACGAGGCGGGGCTGTCCGTCCCCGAGGTCCTGGGTGCCTGGGGCGGCGACCGCTCGGGGCAGTTCAGCGAGCAGCGCGGCCACATCCTCGCCGAGATGCAGGTGCTGGCCCGCCGGCATCCCGGCGCCACCTGGTGAGGAGGCGATGACGATGACCGGCTCCGAGCAGACGGGCGCCACGCAGGTGACCGGCCGCGAGCTGCGCCCCCGGGACGAGGCCGCCGGCCGCGTCTGGGACATCGCCGCCACGGTGAACGACCCCGAGGTCCCCGTGCTCTCCATCGCCGACCTCGGCATCCTGCGGGACGCCCGGCTGGAGGGCGCGCGCGCCGTCGTCGTCATCACCCCGACCTACTCCGGGTGCCCCGCGATGGAGACCATCACCACGGACGTCACCCGGGCGCTCAACGCCGAGGGCTACGACGACGTGCGGGTCGACCTCGTGCTGCAGCCGGCGTGGACCACGGACTGGATGAGCGACGAGGGCAGGCGCAAGCTGGACGAGTACGGCATCGCCCCGCCCAGCGGCCGGGCCGCCGCCGGCCCCGTCCGGCTGGGGCTCACCGTCAAGTGCCCGCGCTGCCACTCCCTGAACACCCGCGAGCTGACCCGCTTCGGGTCCACCGCCTGCAAGGCGCTCCACGTCTGCAACGAGTGCCTGGAACCCTTCGACTACTTCAAGGTGCACTGATGACCGAGATCACCGCCCCCGCCCGGCGCCGGGCCACGTTCAACACCCTCGAGGTCTCCCAGGTCCGCAAGCTCACCGCGGACTCCGTCGAGGTGGCCTTCACGGTGCCCCCGGAGCTCGTGGACGACTACGACTACCTGCCCGGGCAGTACGTGGCGCTGCGCGCCCACATCGACGGGCAGGAGGTCCGCCGGTCCTACTCGATCTGCGCGGAGCCGCGGCCGGGCGAGATCCGGGTGGCGATCAAGCAGGACATCGGCGGGGTCTTCTCCACCTGGGCCAACAGCTCCCTGAAGGCCGGCGACACGCTCGACGTCATGAACCCCCAGGGCGCGTTCATCTCCAAGCTCGGGCTCACCAGCATGAACGACCCCGAGCGGCTCGCCGCCGAGGAGGTCGCGAAGAACGCCTCGGTGCACCTCGTGGCCTTCGCCGCGGGCTCGGGGATCACCCCGATCATGGCGATCGCCAAGGCCGTGCTGCGCGCCTCGGAGTCCTCCACGTTCGACCTCGTCTACGCGAACCGCTCCGCGATGGAGGTCATGTTCGCCGAGGAGCTCGGGGACCTCAAGGACAAGTACCCGTCCCGCCTGGCCGTCCATCACGTGCTCTCCCGCGAGCAGCGGATCAGCCCGCTGATGTCCGGGCGGATCGACGCCGACAAGCTCCAGGACATCCTGGACGAGGTGCTCCAGGTGGACCGGACGGACGAGTGGTTCCTGTGCGGGCCGTTCGAGCTCGTCCAGCTGTGCCGGGACACCCTCGCCGAGCGCGGCGTGGCCGAGGACAAGATCCGCTTCGAGCTCTTCAGCACCGGCCGCCCCGAGAACCCCCAGGGCCAGCAGGGCCGCGTGGTCCAGGCCGACCCCTCGGGCGAGAGCTACGACATCACGTTCAACCTGGACGGCCTGTCCAGCTCGATCGAGTCCCCGAAGAACGCGCAGGAGACGGTCCTCAACGCCGCGCTCCGGGTCCGCCCCGACGTCCCGTTCGCGTGCGCCGGCGGGGTGTGCGGGACGTGCCGCGCGAAGGTCGTCTCCGGGGAGTTCGTGATGGAGGAGAACTACGCCCTCGAGAAGGATGAGATCGAGAAGGGCTACGTGCTCACCTGCCAGACCCGTCCCACCTCCAAGGAGCTCGTCGTCGACTTCGACGCCTGAGCCGCTCGCTCCGGGGGCCCGGCACCGTGCGGGTGCCGGGCCCCCGGGCCGTCCCGCCCCCAGTCCCGACCTCACCGAGGAGCAGCAGTGATCGACCTGACCATCGACGGATCCGTGGCCGAAGTGGTGCTGAACGCCCCCGGCAGGATGAACGCCCTGGACGAGGCGGCACTCGCCGAGCTCGGCGACGCCTACGCCGAGGCGGCGAGGGCCGGCGTCCGGGCCCTCGTGCTGCGCGGCGAGGGCCGCGGCTTCTGCGCCGGCCGCGACATCTCCGCGGTGGACCCCGCGAGCGACGACGCCCACGGCTTCCTGGCCGGGAAGGTCACCCCGCTGCTGCGCGCCATGACCCGGTTCCCCGCCCCGACGTTCGCCGCCGTGCAGGGCGCGTGCCTGGGCGTGGGGCTCGGCCTGGCGATCGCCACGGACGTGGTCTACGTCGCGGACAGCGCCAAGATCGGCTCCCCCTTCGCGAACCTGGGCGCGACCCTCGACTCGGGCGGGCACGCCCTGTTCACCGAGCGGCTCGGCGCCCACCGGACCCTGGACCTCATCTACACGGCCGAGCTGATGAGCGGCCAGGAGGCCGTGCGCTCCGGGCTGTTCAGCCGTTCGGTGCCCGCCGACGAGCTGCTCGAGCTCACCCGGGCCAAGGCGGCGGCCGTGGCCGAGGGCGCGACCGGCGCGTTCCTCGCCTCCCGCGAGCTCGTGGCCCAGATCCGCGACGAGCGCCTGGGGCTGTGGGAGTCCGTCGAGAACGAGAACCGGGTGCAGGGCGAGCTGTGCCGCAGCGCCGACTACGCCGAGGGCTTCGCCGCGTTCCAGCAGAAGCGCCCGCCGCGGTTCACCGGCGGCCGGTCCTGACCCGGGAGGACGGTCCCGCCGGGTCCGGGCCCCGGGGCGCACGCGGGCCGGACCCGGGACGAACCGGGTTAAGCGGTCGGGGAACAGCCCGCCCGCTCCGCCGGGAGCCGGTTAACGTGGTGGGCATGACATCCACGGTGACCTCTTCGGTGTTCGACCTCTCCGGCTTCGACCGCTCCGTCCGCCCCCAGGACGACCTCTACCGCCACGTCAACGGCACCTGGCAGCGCCGGACCGAGATCCCCGACGACAAGCCGTCCGTGGGCGCGTTCATCGAGCTGCGGGACCAGGCGGAGGCCGCCGTGCGCGAGCTCATCACCCGGGCCCGCGCCGGGGACCCGGAGGCCGTGGAGTCCAAGATCGCGAACCTCTACGCGTCCTTCATGGACGAGGAGCGGATCGAGGCGCTCGGCGCCTCCCCCCTCGCCCCGGACCTCGCGGAGGTGGACGCCGTGGCGGACGTCCCCGGCCTGGTGCGCCACCTGGGCCGGATGATCCGCCGCGGTGCGGGCGGCCTGGTCGGCGTGGACGTCGACGCCGACCCGGGCGACCCCGAGCGCCAGCTCGTGTTCGTGGGGCAGTCGGGGCTGGGCCTGCCCGACGAGGAGTACTACCGGGACGACCAGCACGCCGCGATCCGCGGGAAGTACCTGGAGCACGTGCGGACCATGCTGTCCCTGGCCGGGGTGGAGGACGCCGAGGAGCAGGCCCGCGCCGTGGTGGACCTCGAGACGCGGATCGCCGCCCACCACTGGGACAAGGTCACGGTCCGCGACCTCACCAAGATGTACAACCCCATGGGCTTCGAGGAGCTCGCGGCCTCCACCGCGGTCCTCGACTGGCGGCTCCTGGCCGAGGGCGCGGAGCTGCCCGGGACGGCGCTGCGCACCGTGGTCAACGCCCAGCCGAGCTTCTTCACCGGGGTCGAGGAGCTGCTCGTCGACGAGCTGCTGCCGGCCTGGCGGTCCTGGGCCCGCTGGCACCTGGTCTCCGCGCGCGCCTCCTACCTGTCGTCCGCGTTCGTCGAGGAGGACTTCGCCTTCTACGGCACCGTGCTCTCGGGGACCCCGCGGCTCAAGGACCGCTGGAAGCGCGGGGTCGAGCTCGTCAACGGGGTCCTCGGCGAGGCCGTGGGCGAGCTCTACGTCGCCGCGCACTTCTCCCCCACCGCCAAGGAGCGGATGGACGAACTCGTGGCCAACCTCCTGGAGGCCTACCGCGTCTCGATCACGGGCCTGGACTGGATGACCGAGGAGACCCGCCAGGAGGCGCTGAAGAAGCTCTCCCAGTTCACCCCGAAGATCGGCTACCCCGAGAAGTGGAAGGACTACTCCTCCCTGCGGATCGACCCCGAGGACCTGGTGGGCAACCGGATCCGCACCACGGAGTTCCGGCTCGCCGAGCTCGTCCGCAAGGCGGGCCAGCCGGTGGAGAAGCACGAGTGGCTCATGACCCCGCAGACGGTCAACGCCTACTACCACCCGCTGCGCAACGAGATCGTCTTCCCGGCCGCGATCCTGCAGCCCCCGTTCTTCGACGAGGACGCCGACGACGCCGTGAACTACGGCGCGATCGGCTCCGTGATCGGCCACGAGATCGGCCACGGCTTCGACGACAAGGGCTCGACCTGCGACGGCGACGGCCGGCTGCGCAACTGGTGGACCGACGCCGACCGGCAGGCCTTCGAGGAGCGCACGGCGGAGCTGGTGCGCCAGTACGACCGCCTGGTCCCGGAGCAGCTCGCGGAGGAGGGCACGCACGTCAACGGCGAGCTCACCCTCGGGGAGAACATCGGGGACCTGGGCGGGCTCACGATCGCCCACCAGGCGTGGCGGATGTCCCGGGAGACCGGCAGCGCCTTCGGCCCCGGGGAGCTGATCGACGGCTACAGCCCCGAGCAGCGCCTCTTCCTGTCCTGGGCCTACGTGTGGCAGCAGAAGTCCCGCGACGAGGCGCTGCGCCACCGCATCGCCACCGACCCGCACTCCCCCAACGAGTTCCGGGCGAACCAGACGGTCCGCAACGTCCCCGCCTTCTACGAGGCGTTCGGGGTGCGGGAGACGGACGCGCTGTGGCTGCCCGAGGTGGAGCGCGTGCGCATCTGGTGACCGGGGGCCGGGATCCGTCCCAGCCCCCGGCTCAGCCGCCGGAGCTGACCAGGAACACGACGGCGACCAGCCACAGGACGAGGAACAGCACCAGGACGCCGAGCAGGACGGTGCCGACCCAGCCGAGCACCCGCCCGGGAACGGCGGGGGTGCCGAGCTTCTCGGCCTCCCGCGCCTGCCAGATCGCGAAGGGGCCCAGCAGGGGCAGCACCACCACGCTCAGGATGCCGAGGATCAGCGCGGTGTCGGCGTGGCTGCGGCCCACGGCGAAGCGCTCCGCCTGCCACGGCGGCGGTGGGCCCCACGGGGTCGTCGGGCCGCCGCCGGCGTGCCCGGACCCGCCGGGGCCGTCCGGGCGCGGCGGGGCATCGGAGCGGTCGTCGTCCACGGGGTCCTCCAGGGGTCGTCGGTGCAGTCGGTCAGACCGGTCGGTCGGTTCAATCGGTCGGTCGGCGGTCGCCTCAGCCCTCGTCGGAGGGCAGCAGCTCCGCCGGGCCGAACCGGCGGTTCGCGAGCACGGGCACGGTCTCGCGCACCTCGGCGATGCGCTCGCGCATGACGTCGGCGGTCAGCACGGTCTCGTCCTCCCCCGCCTCGGCGACCACCACGCCGAGCGGGTCGAGCACCGCGGAGCGGCCCACCGTGTGCTCGGAGCAGGTGTCCGCGGCCGCGACCCAGACGGTGTTCTCGATCGCGCGGGCCTTGAGCAGTGCCTGCCAGTGGTCCACCTTGTGCTCGCCGGCGAACCAGGCCGCGGGCACGGTGAGCAGCTCCGCCCCGGCGTCGACCACGGCGCGGCAGATCTCGGGGAAGCGCAGGTCGTAGCAGGTGATCATGCCGACCGCGAGCTCCCCGATCCGCACCACCGTGACGCCCTTGTCCCCCGGGCGGATCCGGTCGGACTCCCGGTGGCTGAAGGCGTCGTAGAGGTGGAGCTTGCGGTACGTGCCGAGGATCACGCCCTGCGCGTCCACGGCCACGAGCGTGTTGTAGGGGCGCCCGTCGGCGGAGCCCTCGTAGCCGCCCGCGATCACGGCGACGCCGGTCTGCGCGGCCAGGAAGGACAGCTGCTGGACGAACCCGGACCAGCCGCGCAGCACCAGCTCCTCGAAGTCCTCCCCGAGGAGCCGCTCGGAGAACATGGCCTCCTCCGGGAACACCACCAGCTGCGCCCCGCCGGCCGCGGCCTGCTCGGTGAGCCGGCGCATGGTCCGCAGGTTCTCGGCCGTGTCGGCGGTGGGTGCGAACTGTCCGACGGCGATCTTCACGGGTGTCCTCCTCGGCGGGTCGCGGCTGGAGCTCCCACTGTATCCGCGACCGGTGCATCCGCGACCGGCCCGTGCCCCGGCCTGTGCCCCCGCCCGTGGCACAGCTCGCGGCACGGCCCGTGGCAGGATGGGGCCGACACGACCGTGCGAGCGAAGGGCAGGCGATGGGCGAGCAGTCCGAGACCCCGGGGCGACGCCGGCTGTCCGAGCGCGTGCTCGGCGGCGGGACCGCCCCCGACCCCCGGTTCACGCTGGCCAACGAGCGCACGTTCCTCGCCTGGATCCGCACCGCGCTCGCGTTCCTGGCCGGCGGGATCGCCATCGAGGCGTTCACCGCGGACCTGTTCGACGACGGCGTGCGGAAGTTCCTCGCGATCGTGCTGCTGGTGCTGAGCATGCTCCTCAGCGCGGGCGCCACGTTCCGCTGGATCGGGGTGGAGCGGAGCATGCGGCGCCAGGCCCCGCTGCCCCTGCCCCTGATCGCACCGGTGCTCGCGGCGGGCGGGGCGATCGCGGCGGGAGTGCTCGTCGTCGTCGTCCTGCAGGGCTGAGATGCCCCGCCCGCAGCTCCGCCGCCCTCCGGGGCCCCCGGCCCCCCCGCGGCCGCCGCACGGGGACCCCGGGCTGCAGCCGGAGCGCACCACGATGGCCTGGGGCCGGACCCTGATGTCCTTCGTGGTGGTCTCCGCGATCTTCCTGCGCTGGCTGCCGCACCACGGGCCGTTCGTGCTGGTGCTGTTCGGCCTGGCGGTCCTCACGGCGGCGGCGATCTACGTCACGCAGCGCCCCCGCTACGTCCGCAGCGCCCGCGGCATCGTCGAGGAGGGCACGGAGCCGGAGGTCGGGGCCGTGCTGGCGACCTCGGCCGCGATGCTCGCCCTCGGCGCCCTCGGCATCTGGGTGGTCCTGGTCCTCGTCTGAGCGTTTCCCTGCCCTGCCCGCGAGGTCGCACGTGCCGGCGACCGGGCGCTCGAGGTCGCCGACGCGTGCAACCTCGCGGAGGAGAGGAGGGATCAGTTGATGAGGTCGCGCACCACGATGGTGTCGTCGCGGTCCGGGCCCACGCCGATCGCGGACATCCGGGTGCCGCTCATCGACTCGAGCGCCTCGACGTAGGCCCGGGCGTTCGCCGGCAGGTCCTCCAGGGTGCGGCAGCCGGTGATGTTCTCCTCCCACCCGGCGAAGTGCTCGAAGATCGGCTTCGCGTGGTGGAACTCGGTCTGGGTCATCGGCATCTCGTCGTGCCGGACGCCGTCGACGTCGTAGGCCACGCACACCGGGATCTGCTCGATGCCGGTGAGGACGTCGAGCTTGGTGAGGAAGTAGTCGGTGAAGCCGTTGATCCGGGAGGCGTGGCGGGCCATCACGGCGTCGTACCAGCCGGTGCGGCGGGGACGGCCCGTGTTGACGCCGAACTCGCCGCCGGTGGTGCGCAGCTGCTCGCCCATCTCGTCGAAGAGCTCGGTGGGGAACGGCCCGGCGCCCACGCGGGTGGTGTAGGCCTTGATGATGCCGATCGCCCGGGTGATGCGGGTCGGCCCGATGCCCGAGCCCACGGACGCGCCGCCCGCGGTGGGGTTGGAGGACGTCACGAACGGGTAGGTGCCGTGGTCGACGTCGAGGAAGGTCGCCTGGCCGCCCTCCATGAGCACCACCTTGTCCTCGTCGAGGGCCTGGTTGAGCAGGTAGGTCGAGTCCACGATCATCGGGGCGAGCCGGTCGGCGTAGCCCAGGAAGTACTGCACGACCTCCTCGACGTCGATGTCCCGGCGGTTGTAGAGCTTCACCAGCAGCTCGTTCTTCTGCCGCAGCGCGCCCTCGATCTTCTGCCGCAGGATCGACTCGTCCAGGACGTCCTGGACGCGGATGCCGAGCCGGCCGACCTTGTCCATGTAGGCGGGTCCGATGCCGCGGCCCGTGGTGCCGATCGCCCGCTTGCCGAGGAAGCGCTCCGAGACCTGGTCCATCGTCTGGTGGTACGGGGCCACCAGGTGGGCGTTCGCGGAGACGCGCAGCCGGGAGGTGTCCGCCCCGCGCGCCTCGAGGCCGTCGATCTCCTCGAAGAGGGCCTGGGGATTGACGACGACGCCGTTGCCGATCACGGGGACGGCGTTGGGGCTCAGGATGCCCGCCGGCAGGAGCTTGAGCTCGAACTTGTCGCCGCCCACCACCACGGTGTGCCCCGCGTTGTTGCCGCCGTTGGGCTTGACCACGTAGTCCACGCGGCCTCCCAGCAGGTCGGTGGCCTTGCCCTTGCCCTCGTCGCCCCACTGGGCGCCGACGATCACGATTGCTGGCATTGAACGACTCTCCTGCCTGGATGGAACGGGACTTCTCCCGCGGGCCCCGGCGGAGGCGCGCACCGGCCGGGCACGACAACGCCCCTGCGTCGGCCCGCTCCCACCCGCGCGACCGGGACGGCGCGACGCCGGCAGGAAGAGACCCAGGGGCTCGTACCGTGCAAGTCTAGCGGGCCGTGACCCGGGACCGGCATCCGCCGCCCCGTCCGGCGGCCACCGCGGTCCGATACCCTCGATGCTCATGAGTTCCCCTTCCACGTGGACCCCGGGCGGGTCCCCGTCCTCCGCGCCCGCGGCCGCCCCGGGCACCCACCTCAAGGCCCGGCACCTCGTGATGATGGCCCTGGGCAGCGCGATCGGCACCGGCCTGTTCATCGGCACGGGCGCCGCGATCCGCACCGCCGGGCCGGCGGTGCTGCTGTCCTTCCTGGTGGCGTGCGTGCTGCTCGTGCTCGTGATGCGGGCGCTGGGCGAGATGGCCGCCGCGGATCCGTCCCCCGGCGCGTTCTCCACCTACGCCGAGAAGGCCATGGGCCGCACCGTGGGACGCACCCTCGGCTGGCTGTGGTGGGCGCAGATCGTGGTGGTGGTCGCGGCGGAGGCCACGGCCGCGGCCCAGCTGCTCGCGGAGCTGTGGCCGGTGGCCGAGCAGTGGGTGCTGGCGCTGCTGTTCATGGTGGTGTTCACGGCGATCAACCTGGTGCGGGTGCGCACGCTCGGGGAGACCGAGTTCTGGTTCGCGCTGATGAAGGTGCTCGCGGTGCTGGCCTTCCTCGCGGTCGGGATCGCCGTGCTCCTGGGCCTGACCGAGGAGCCCTCCCCGGGGCTCGCGAACCTCACCGCCCACGGCGGCTTCCTGCCCCACGGCCCGACCGGGGTGGCCGCCGCGCTGCTCGTGGTGGTCTTCGCGTTCGGCGGCACGGAGCTCGTGACCATCGCCGCCGCGGAGACCGAGGACCCGCAGCGCAACGTGGCCCGCGCCGTGCGCACCATCCTGGTCCGGATCCTCGTCTTCTACGTGGGCGCCGTGACCGTCATGGTCCTGGTGCTGCCGTGGAACGACGAGCAGCTCTCGGTCAGCCCGTTCGTGGCCGTGCTGGAGACCGCCGGGGTGCCCGGCGCGGACGTGCTGATGGCCGTGGTCATCATCCTGGCGCTGCTCTCGGCCCTCAACGCGAACATCTACGGCGCGTCCCGGATGCTCTGGTCGCTGGCCCGCCGCGGCTCGGCGCCGCGGGCCTTCGCCGACGTCTCCGACCGCGGGGTCCCCCGGAGCGCGGTGGTCGTCTCCGTGCTCTTCGGCTTCGCCGCCGTGGTGCTCAACTACCTGTGGCCCGAGACCGTGCTGCTGTGGATGCTCAACACCGTGGGCGCGACCTGCCTGGTCGTCTGGGGGCTCGCGCTGGTCTCGCAGATCGTCCTGCGCCGCCGCGCGGACCGGGACGGCACCGAGCTGCCCCTGCGGATGTGGGCCTTCCCGTGGCTGTCGTACCTGGCGCTGGCGCTCCTCGCCGGGATCGTCCTGCTCGGGCTGCTCGACGGCGCCGTGCGGGGCCAGCTCCTGCTCACGGCCGGGCTGGTGGCGCTCATCGCCCTGGCCTCGAAGGTGCTCGGCCGCCGGGCCGAGCACGCCCCGCAGGACTGATCCGGCGGAGCCGCGGCCCCGCCGGGGCCACGGGCACAGGACATGCCGCGGTGCGCGGCCGTCGCCGGCGCCGGTGACGGTGTCAGAGGCGGTGCTCCGGCGGGATCAGCGGGCGCTCGGCGCGGACCCGCAGCTCCTGGACCGCCCACGAGTTGCCGTCGGGGTCGCTGAAGCCGAAGACGGTGCCGCCGTCCCGCTCGTCGAGCACCGTGATCCCGCTCACCTCCACACCCCGGGACAGCAGCTCCTCGCGGGCCGCCCGGGCGTCCGCGACCACCAGCTGGAGCCCGCGCAGGGACCCGGGGGCCATCTCCCGGTGGGCGGGGAGGTTGCCCACCACGATCGAGCAGCCGGACCCGGGCGGGGTCAGCTGGGCGATGTCCATCTGCTCGGTGGTGGTGTGGTGGTCGAGGTGGAAGCCGACCTGGTCCCGGTAGAACTCCACGGCCCGGTCGACGTCGCGCACCGGCACCAGCACCACCTCGAGCGTCCAGTCCACGGTCAGGCCCCGCCCTGCGCGGTCCGCCCGCCCAGCAGCTCCTCGAGCCGCTCGTAGCCCTCGGCCACGCCCTTCTCCATGCCGGATCCGACCATCCCGTCGCGGGCCTCCTGGGACGCGTGGACGGTGTGCCCGCGCAGCCGGCACCGGCCGTCGCCCAGGTCCTCGAAATGCAGGTACTCCAGGTCCACGGCGTCGGGCCAGCCCTCGTACTCGAAGGTCTGGACCACGAGCTCGTTCTCGCGCACCGTGTGGAAGACGCCGCGGAAGGCGTACTCCTCGGTGCTGTCCTCGCCGCGCTGGACGAACCGGTAGGCGCCGCCGGGGCGGAACTCGAAGCCGTCGATCCGGGTCCGCAGCCCGCGCGGCCCGATCCACTGCCGGAACAGCTCGGGGTCGGCGTGGGCGCGGAAGACGTCGGCCACGGGGTGGTCGAACTCGCGCTCGAAGTCGATGAAGGGCAGGCCGTCGGGGACGGTCAGGTGCAGGGCGTGTCCCATGGTTCAGTCCTGGGTGTGCTCGCCGCGGTCCGCGGCTCGGGTGTCGAGCACGGCGTCGAGGCGGCGGAACTGCTCCTCCCGGACCAGCCGGTACCGGTCGATCCACGCGGTGAGCGCCTCGAGCCGTGCGGGGTCCAGGTGGACGGGCCGGCGCTGGGCGTCACGGGTGCGCGTGACGAGCTGCGCCTGCTCGAGGACCTGGATGTGCTTCGAGACCGCCTGGAGGGAGATCGCGAAGGGTTCCGCCAGTTCGGTGACCGTGGCCGGGCCGCGGCTGAGCCGGGCGACGATGCGGCGGCGGACCGGGTCGGCCAGGGCCAGGAAGGCCCTGTCGAGCTCGTCGTCGCCGGGATCCACGGTGTTTGTCAACTGATTCCTTGATCAACCTGTTGGTTGTCAAAGACTAGGCCGCCCGCCCCGGCCCGGCAAGACCCGAGACCGGATCGTGACGACCCCGGACCTGCGCTCCTCATGGGCCTCGCCGCCGGTGCGTCGTCGCCGGTGCGTCGTCGCGCGTCGGTGTTGCGTCCTGTGACGCCGCGGTCGTCACAGTCGGCGCACCGGCGTCTTCTGGGCGCCCGCACTTGGCAGCGCAGCGGGGCAGCCGTTGGAATGGGTCCTGCATCTATCCAGAGCGGCCGAGAGACCTGGCTCGTCGACGCCGCAGCAACCATCCGCGCCCCCGCCACGGGGTGCACGGAACGGTGCTCCCGCCAGGACCGATGGAGCTGTCGCAGCCTCCCGGGTCCACTCCGGGACGGCTGCTGCCCTCCCTCGGGGTGACCCTTGGAGGAAGAACGTGACACCACGCCCGACCGCCCGGCCGGCGCCGCCGTCCCTGTCCTACGAGCTCTATCCGCCGCGCAGCGCGGCGAGCGCCGACACGCTGCTGCGGACCATCGAGGAGCTCGAGCCCACCCGTCCCGACCACGTCTCGGTGACGTACAGCGGGGACGAGCAGCGCCGGGACAGCTCGCTCGCCCTGCTCGACCACCTCCTGGCGCGCACGAGCCTGCGGCCCCTGGCCCACCTGACGTGCGTCGGCAGCACTCGGGCCGAGCTGGAGCAGACCGTGGCCGCACTGGTCCGCCGCGGCGTCCGGGGCGTCCTGGCCCTGCGCGGCGACCTCGACCCGGGGGCCGAGCCGGGCGAGCTGCGGCACGCCGGCGAGCTCGTGGAGCTCGTGCGCGAGGTCGAGCAGCGCCACACCGCGGCCCTGGCGGCCGGCCGGCTCGCCGTGGGCGTGGCCGCCTACCCGACCCGGCACCCGGAGTCGCCGTCCTTCCGGCACGACGTCGAGGTGCTGCTGGCCAAGCAGCGCTCCGGGGCGGACTTCGCGATCACGCAGGTCTACTTCCGCCCGCAGCGCTACGAGCGCCTGGTCGCGGCGGCGCGGGCGGCCGGGGTGACGATCCCGATCGTCCCGGGGATCATGCCGGTCACCGACCCGCGGCGGCTCCGGACGCTGTGCCGGCTGGCGGGCCTGGCGCCCCACCCGGGCCTGGCCGCCGCGCTGGAGGACGCGCCCGGTCCTGCCGAGCGGCACCGCGCCGGCGTGGCCTTCGCGGCGCGGCTGGCCCGCGCCGCCCTGGACGCCGGCGCCCCCGGGCTGCACCTCTACACCTTCAACGAGCACGGGGCCGCGCTCGACCTGCTGGAGCACGTGGACCTCCCGCGCGTCCCGCACGTGCCCGTCGCGCTCGAGGACCTTCTGCTCCCCGCCTGAGCACGCGCCCACCCACCGTTCCGCACGACCCCTCGACACCCCTTCAGGAGACCACCATGACCACTGTCCCGTTCCCCGCCGCCACCATCACCGGCTACCCCCGGATCGGCCGCCGCCGCGAGCTGAAGAAGGCCCTGGAGGCCTACTGGGCCGGGCGCTCGACCCGCGAGGAGCTCGAGTCTGCGGCCGCCGACCTGCAGCTGGCGACCCACCGCCGGCTCGTGGAGCTGGGCCTCGGCGCCCGGGACTCGTCCCTGCCCGCGGCGTTCCCCCTCTACGACCAGGTCCTGGACACCACCGTGGCCCTCGGGGCGGTGCCGGCCCGCTTCGCCGATCTCGCCGACGCCGAGGGCCGGCTCGGCCTCGACGCGAGCTTCGTGCTGGCCCGCGGCGACGCCGGGCGCGCTCCCCTCGAGCTGACCAAGTGGTTCGACACCAACTACCACTACCTCGTGCCCGAGATCGGCCCGGAGACCCCGCTCCGCGCCACCGCCGACCGGCTCGTGGCCGACGTCCGCCGCGCCGCCGCGCACGGCTTCACCGTCCGCCCGGTCCTCGTGGGCCCGGTGTCCTTCCTCCTCCTCGCCAAGGCCGACGACGACGCCCCCGCGGGCTTCGACCCGCTGCAGCGGCTCCCCGAGCTGCTGCCCGTGTACGCGCGGCTGCTCCAGGAGCTCGCCGCCGCCGGCGCGGACTGGGTGCAGCTGGAGGAGCCGGCCCTCGTGGCGGACCAGGACGTCACCGGCGAGCAGCTCGCCGCGTCCGTGTGGGACGCCTACACGGGCCTGACCGCCGTGACCGGGCGCCCGCAGCTGTTCGTCACCACGTCCTACGGCTCCCCCGGGCCGCTGCTGCACCCGCTGGCCTGCTCCGGGGTGGAGGCCCTGCACCTGGACCTCGTCAAGGGCGCCGCCCCCACCGCCGAGGAGCTGGAGTTCTTCCGGGGCGAGGACTCCGCCGTGCTCGTGGCCGGCGCCGTGGACGGGCACAACGTGTGGCGGGCCGACCTGGCCGGCCGGCTCGACCAGCTCGCGGAGCTGGCCCGCGGGGGCGCCCAGGTGTCCGTGGCCTCCTCCACGTCCCTGTTCCACGTCCCGCACGACGTGGCCGAGGAGACCCGGCTGGACCCGCAGCTGCGGAGCTGGCTCGCCTTCGCCGACCAGAAGGTCGGCGAGATCGTCACCCTGGCCCGCGGTCTCGCCGCCGGGACGGAGGCGGTCGCGCCGGAGCTGGCCGAGGCCGCCGAGGCCCGCCGCACCCGGCAGGACGCCGCGGGGGTCCGGGACGCGGCCGTGCGCGAGCGCGCCGGGTCGCTGACCGCCGCGGACATCGGACGGTCGGCCGCGGAGGTCCGCCGGAGCGCCCAGGACGGCCGGTCCTTCACGGCGTCCGGGCCCCTGCCCCCGCTGCCCACCACCACGATCGGATCCTTCCCCCAGACCGCGGAGGTCCGCGCCACCCGCGCCCGGCACCGCGCCGGCGCCCTGACAGACGCGCAGTACGACGCCTTCCTGCGGGAGGAGATCGAGCGGGTCGTGCGGCTGCAGGAGGAGCTGGGCCTGGACGTGCTGGTGCACGGCGAGCCGGAGCGCAACGACATGGTCCAGTACTTCGCCGAGCACCTCGACGGCTTCGCGACCACCGTCCACGGCTGGGTCCAGTCCTATGGCTCCCGCTGCACCCGCCCGTCGATCCTGTGGGGCGACGTCAGCCGGGAGGGTCCGGGCCTGCGCGGCGAGGCGTTCACGGTGCCGTGGATCGGCCACGCCCAGTCCCTCACCGACAAGCCGATCAAGGGCATGCTGACGGGCCCGGTGACGATCCTCGCGTGGTCCTTCGTGCGCGACGACCAGCCGCTCGGCGAGACGGCGAACCAGGTGGCGCTCGCGCTGCGGGACGAGGTCGCGGACCTCGAGGCCGCCGGGATCGGGATCATCCAGGTGGACGAGCCGGCGCTGCGGGAGCTGCTGCCGCTGCGCCGCGCGGACCAGCCCGTCTACCTCGGCTGGTCGGTGGACGCGTTCCGCCTGGCCACCTCGGGGGTGCGGGACGAGACCCAGATCCACACCCACCTGTGCTACTCGGAGTTCGGCGAGGTGGTGGGGGCGATCGACGGCCTGGACGCCGACGTCACGAGCATCGAGGCGGCCCGGTCCCGGATGGAGGTGCTGACCGACCTCGAGGCCGCCGGCTTCTCCCGGGGCATCGGGCCGGGCGTGTGGGACATCCACTCCCCGCGCGTGCCCTCCCGGGAGGAGATCGAGCAGCTGCTCGAGCGGGCCCTCGAGCACGTCCCGGCGCGGACCCTGTGGGTCAACCCGGACTGCGGCCTGAAGACCCGCGGCTACGAGGAGACGAGGGCGTCGCTGGAGCACCTCGTGGCCGCGGCCCGGACGGCGCGCGAGCGGGTGGCGCAGCCCGCCGGCCGGCCGCTGATCGTCCAGCACGGCACGCGCGGCTGACCCCGGGCGCACCGGCCGACCCGCGGGAGCCCGCGTGACCACGGACGTCCGTGGTCACGNCCAGCACGGCACGCGCGGCTGACCCCGGGCGCACCGGCCGACCCGCGGGAGCCCGCGTGACCACGGACGTCCGTGGTCACGCGGGCTCCCGCGGGTCAGGAGGCGGCGCCGGGGCGCGGGCCGGCGCCGCCGGCCGGGCCGGTCCGGGCGGCCAGCCGGGCGAACGGGCCGCCGGCCGCGCGCAGCTCCCGCGGCGCGCCCCGCTCGACGATGCGTCCGCCCTCGAGCACCACGACCTGGTCGGCGTTCTCGACCGTGGAGAGCCGGTGCGCGATGGTCAGGGTCGTGCGGCCGGCGGCCAGCCGGTCGAGGGCCTCCTGGACCTGCGCCTCGGTGGTGTTGTCCAGCGCGCTGGTGGCCTCGTCGAGGACCAGCACGGGCGGGTTGCGCAGCACGGTCCGGGCGATGGCCAGGCGCTGCTGCTCCCCGCCGGAGAAGCGGTGGCCGCGCGCACCGACCACGGTGTCCAGCCCATCCGGCAGCCCGGCGACGGTGTCGGCGACGCGCGCGGCGCCCAGGGCGGCCCACAGCTCGGCGTCGGAGGCGTCCGGATCGGCCAGCAGCAGGTTCGCGCGCACCGTGGCGTGCACCAGGTAGGTCTCCTGGGAGACGACGCCCACAATCCGGGCGAGGTCCGCCGGATCGATCTCCCGCACGTCGACGCCGTCGATCGTCACCCTGCCGCGGGCGACGTCGTTGAGCCGCGGCAGCAGGGAGCCGAGGGTGCTCTTGCCCGAGCCGGTGGGTCCGACCACCGCCGTGGTGGTGCCCGCCGGCAGCACCAGGTCGAGCTCGTGCAGGACGTCGGCCCCGTCGTCGTAGGCGTGGCGCACGCCCTCGAACCGGACCTCGCCGCGCACGGCGGCCGGGTCCAGCCGGACGGGCGCGGCGGGCGGGACGATCTGCGGCTCGAGGTCGAGGTACTCGAAGATCCTGCTGAAGAAGGCCAGCGCGGACACCCACTGCACGCCGATGTTCAGCAGACCCATGACGGGCCGGAAGATGGTCCCCTGCAGAGCGGTGAACGCCACGAGGGTGCCGATGGTCATGCCGCCGCTGGTGGCCGGGAAGCCGGCGGCCAGGTAGATCACGGCGGGGATGGCGGCGAAGACGATCTGCATGGTGGCCATCCGCCAGCGCCCGGCCAGCTGGCTGCGCAGCTCCAGGCCCACGAGCCGGTCGGAGCGCTCGGTGAAGCGCTCCGCGTCCCGCGCGGTGGTGCCCAGGGTCTTGGCCAGGCGGACCCCCGAGACGGACAGCCCCTCCTCCACCTGGGTGTGGAGCGCGGCGAGCTCCCGCTGGCGCTCGTCGGTGACGTCCCGGCGGATCAGGGCCACGCGGCGGGAGAGCCAGATCGCCGGCGGCAGCACCACCAGGGAGACGAGGCTCATCGCCGGGGACAGCGCCACCATGGCCACGGCCGTCGCCACGGCGGTGGTGAGGTTGGACGCCACGCCCGTGGCGGAGCTGGTGACCACGGACTGCATCCCCGCGATGTCGTGCGTGAGCCGCGACTGCACCTCCCCGCCCCGGGTCCGGGTGAAGAACCCCAGGGACTGGGCCTGCAGGTGGGTGAAGAGCTGCACGCGCAGCGCGTGCATCACCTGCTGGCCCATGGCGGTGGCCATCCAGGTCTGGACCACGCCGATCACGGAGGTGAGCGCCGCGACCCCGACCATCGAGGCGGTCAGCACCACCAGCAGGCGGGTGTCGCCGCTCGGCAGGGCGTCGTCGATCACGCCGCGGACCAGGAACGGCTGGGCGAGGTTGACGACCGAGGACGCGGTGATGAGCACGACGACGAGCGCGATCGTGCCCCGGTGCGGGGCGAACAGCGCCGCGATCCGGCGCGGGCTGACGGGGTGCCGGGCGAGCTGCGTCCGGTCCGCGGGGTTCCGGCGCGCAGGCCGACCTCCGCCCCCGCCGCCTCCGGGGCCGGCGCCGGGCAGGACGCCCGGGCTGTCGGCCGGGGTGCCTCCGCCGTCGTGCGCCGGGGTGCGGACGCGCGCGGGGTGCTGGGTCGTCGCCATGGGATCCTCCTCGGGAACTATCAAGGAGGTTACCTCTCTATGAGGTAACCCGCAATGGGGATAGGATGACGCCATGCCCTACGACGCTCCGGATCCGGCCCGCCTGGGGGACCTGCTGCACGCCGTCTTCCGCCGGCTGCGCCGCCGGTGGGCCGAGCAGCTGGCCCCCTTCGGACTGACCCCGCACCAGTTCCGGGCGCTCGACGCCCTCGCCGGATGTGCCGGTGAGCCGGGGCACCGGCACGGTCCGGGCGGGACCTGCCGCCACGGCGGCGGGTCCGCCAGCCTGCGGGTGAAGGACCTCGCCGAGGCCCTGCGCATCGCCCCGCGGTCCGCCACGGAGGTGGTGGACCTGCTCGAGCAGAAGGGGCTCGTGGAACGGGTCCCGGACCCGTCCGACCGGCGGGCCACACTGGTGGCGCTGACGCCCCGGGGCACCGGCCTGCGCGAGCGGGTCCGGGAGGACCGGCGCCGGGAGTCCGAGGAGTACTTCTCGCGGCTGGCCCCGGAGGACCGGGTCGAGCTGGAGCGGCTGCTCCGCCTGCTCACGGCGGACGGCCCGGCGCCGGAGTGAGCCCCGGCGGGACGTCCGCCGGGACTCAGTCCAGCTGCGCGGGCAGGTCCGCGAAGGCCTCCGCCACCCCGGCGTGCCGGATCCTGCCGGCGGCCGTGTTGAGCCCGGCCGCGAACTCCGGATCGGCGGCCAGGGCCTGCTCCGGGCCGCGGGCCAGGCGCCGCAGATAGGGCGTGGTGGCGTTGCCGAGGGCCCGGGTCGCGGTGCGCGGCACCGCGCCGGGCATGTTCGCCACGCAGTAGTGGGTGATGCCGTCCACCTCGAACGTCGGGTCGTCGTAGGTGGTCGGGTGGGAGGTCTCGAAGCACCCGCCCTGGTCGATGGCGACGTCCACGAGCAGGGCGTGGTCGTGCAGCACCGCGAGGTGCTCGCGGCGCACGAGCTTGGGCGCCGCCGCCCCCGGGACGAGCACCGCCCCGATCACCACGTCCGCCCCGGAGATCTCCTCCTCGAGCACGTGCTCGTCGCTCATCAGCACGCGGGCCCGGTGCCCGAGCAGGTCGGTGAGCTCGCGGATCCGCACGCCGTTGGCGTCGAGGACCGTGACGTCGGCCATCAGCCCCGAGGCCATCAGGGCGGCCTGCGTGCCCACGACCCCGCCGCCGACCACCACGACCTTGGCCGCGGCGACGCCGGGGACCCCGCCCATCAGGAGCCCGGGGCCGCCGGCGTTGGACTGCAGGTGGTGGGCGGCGGACTGCGCGGCGAGCCGGCCCGCGATCTCGGACATCGGCTGGAGCAGGGGCAGGGTCCGGCCGGCGCGGACGGTCTCGAAGGCCACGGCGGTGGTGCCGGCCTCCAGCAGCGCCTCGGTGAGCGGGCGGTCGGCGGCCAGGTGCAGGTACGCGAAGAGCGTGAGGTCGGGGCGCAGGAACCCGTACTCCTCGGCCACCGGCTCCTTCACCTTGACCAGCAGCTCCGCCCGCTCCCACACGGCGGACCGGTCGACCACCTCGGCCCCCGCGGCGGTGTAGGCGTCGTCGTCGAACCCGGAGCCCTCCCCCGCGCCGGTCTCCACGAGCACCTCGTGGCCGTCCCGCACGAGCTGGGTCACCCCGGCGGGCACGAGGCCCACCCGCCGCTCGGCCGGCTTGATCTCTCTGGGAACTGCTACGCGCATGGTCCGTGCTCTCCTCTCGTCGTGGCCCGCCGGCACGGGACCCGCGGCGCCGTCACCGGCGGTCCCGCCGCCCCCTCACCGGGAGCGGACGTAGCCGGCGTCCTTGTCCACCTGGTCGACCAGCCGCTCCCCGGCCGTCCAGCGCCGGAGGTTGTCCTCGAACTGGGCGGCGAGCTCGTCCCGCCACCCCTCCACGTCCCCGCACATGTGCGCGGACACGTGCACATTGTCCATCGCCCAGAAGGGGTGGTCCCGCGGAAGGGGCTCCGTGTCGAAGACGTCCAGGGTCGCGGCGGCCGGACGCCCCGCCCGGAGGGCCTCCAGCAGCGCGTCCTCGTCCACCAGCGCGCCCCGGCCCACGTTCACGAGGTGGGCGTGCGGGGACATCGCCGCGAGCACCCGGGGGCCCACGATCCCGTGCGTCCGCCCGGTCAGCGGGGCGGCCAGCACCACGTGGTCCGCCCACCCGGCGTGCTCGGCCAGCTCGGCGGCGGGGACGACGGTCCCGAAGTCCGGGTCCTCCGCCCGCGCCGTGCGCCCGGCGCCGCGGACCTCCACCCCCACCGCCCGCAGCAGGCGGGCGGTGGCGCGGCCGATCCCCCCGGTGCCCACGACGAGGGCCGTGGAGCCCTGGGTGCGCCGCAGCTCGCGGTGCACCCACCGGTGCTCGCGCTGCAGCCGCGCGCTCCGGTGCAGCTGCTTGTCCTGGGCCAGGACCGCGGCGAGGACGAACTCGGCGATGGGCCGGTCGAAGACGCCGTGCGCGTTGGTCACCAGCACCGCCGAGGAGCGCAGCGCCGGGAACAGCACGGCGTCCACCCCGGCGGCCGCGACGTGCACCCAGCGCAGCCCCGTCGCGGCGTCCCACGCGCCGGCGAGCGCGTCCGAGAAGAAGTCCCACAGCAGCAGCACCTCCGCCGGGCGCCGCCCGCCGGTCCCCGCGAGGGCGTCGGCGAGGCCTTCGCGCGTCACCACCGTGACGTCGGCGAGGGCCCGGAGGGCGTCCTCGTTGCCGGGCGGTGGCGTGCCCTCGGCGGTCAGCACGACGACTCGGGGCGGCTCGCGCACGGTGCTCATGGGGCCACCCTACGGGGGCGGTCCGATTGTTGACAATCTGCACGGGCTGTTCCCATGATGGGCCATGACCTCACTGAGTCCGCTCCTGAAGCAGGCGACCCCGGTCGTCGTCGACTCCGCCCGGGGCTGCTGGATCTCCGGCACGGACGGGCGCGAGTACCTGGACTTCACCACCGGGATCGGGGTGACCAGCACGGGCCACTGCCACCCCCGGGTGGTCGAGGCGGCCCGCGAGCAGGTCGGCCGGGTCATCCACGCCCAGTACACGACCGTGCTGCACCCCCCGCTGCTCGAGCTCACCGAGAAGCTGGGCGAGGTCCTGCCGCCGGGCCTGGACTCCGTGTTCTACGCCAACTCCGGCTCCGAGGCGGTCGAGGCCGCGGTGCGGCTGGCCCGGATGGCCACGGGCCGGCCCAACGTGGTGGTCTTCCAGGGCGGCTTCCACGGCCGCACGGTGGCCGCGGCGACCCTCACCACAGCGGGCACCCGGTTCTCCGCCGGCTTCTCCCCGCTCATGGGCGGGGTGCACATGGCCCCGTTCCCCTACGCCCACCGCTACGGGTGGGACGAGCGGACGGCGGTCGACTTCGCCCTGCGGGAGCTGGACTACCTCCTGGTGACCAGGACGGCGCCCGAGGACACCGCGGCCCTCCTGATCGAGCCCGTGCTCGGCGACGGCGGCTACCTGCCCACCCCGCCGGCCTTCCTCGAGGGGCTGCGGGAGCGGGCGGACCGGCACGGGATCCTGCTGGTGCTGGACGAGGTGCAGGCCGGGGTGGGGCGGACCGGGCGGTTCTGGGGCCACCAGTTCGCGGACGTGGTACCGGACGTGCTGATCACCGCGAAGGGCCTCGCCTCGGGCTTCCCGATCTCCGCGATCGCGGCGCCGACCGCGCTGATGGAGCGGGGCTGGCCCGGCTCGCAGGGCGGGACCTACGGCGGCAACGCCGTGGCCGCCGCGGCGGCCTGCGCCACCCTGGACGTGGTCCGCGACGAGCACCTGGTGGAGAACGCGCGGGTCGGCGGGGACCAGCTGCAGGCGGGGCTGCGGCCCCTGCAGCAGCGCTACCCCGGGATCAGCGACGTCCGCGGCCGCGGGCTGATGCAGGGCGTCGAGTTCGCACAGGAGGACGGCTCCCCGGACGCCGCCGCCGCGCTCGCCGTGCAGCAGGCCACCACCGGCCACGGGCTGCTCACCCTGACCTGCGGGCCGGCCGGCAACGTGGTCCGGCTGATCCCCGCGCTGGTGGTCTCCGAGCAGGAGATCCGCACGGGCCTCGAGCGCTTCGAGGCCGCCCTGGCCGAGGTCCTCGCCGGGGCGGCGGCGACCGCATGAGCCCCGCCCCGTCCCGCACCGCGCCCGGACGCACCGGATCCCGCCTCGGACCCCGCGCCGCACCCCGCGCAGATCCCGACCGGAAGGACACCCCGTGACCGACTCCGCCGCCCCCACCACCGCCCCCATCACCGCCTCCGAGGACGTCCTGCGCCGGTCCCGGGAGGCCGTCGCCGGGGTCAGCACCGGGGTCTTCGTCGAAGGCGAGTGGACCGAGGCCGCCTCCGGGCGCCGCTTCGACGTGGTGGACCCGGCCACCGAGGAGGTCGTCGCCACGGTGGCGGACGGCGGCCCGGAGGACGCCGTCCGGGCGATCGAGGCCGCGGGGCGGGCCCAGAAGGACTGGGCGCGGACCGCGCCCCGCGAGCGCGGCGAGATCCTGCGCCGCTCCCACGACCTCATCATGGCCCGCCGGGACGAGCTCGCGCTGGTGATGTCCACGGAGATGGGCAAGCCCCTCGCCGAGGCCCGCGGGGAGGTCGCCTACGCCGCCGAGTTCTTCCGCTGGTTCTCCGAAGAGGCCGTGCGGATCGGCGGGGACATGACCCTCTCGGGGGACGGGAGGACCCGGATCCTGGTCTCCAAGGAGCCGGTGGGACCCTGCGTGCTGGTCACCCCGTGGAACTTCCCGCTGGCCATGGGCACCCGCAAGATCGGCCCGGCCGTCGCGGCCGGCTGCACGATGGTCTTCAAGCCCGCGAACCTCACGCCGCTGTCCTCCCTGGCCCTCGTGGACGTCCTGGTGGAGGCCGGACTGCCGGCGGGGGTGCTCAACGTCGTGTGCACCTCGAGGGCCTCCTCGGTGGTCGGGCCCTGGATGTCCTCGGGGATCGCCCGCAAGATCTCCTTCACCGGCTCCACCGAGGTGGGGGTGCGGCTGCTCGAGCAGGCGGCCCAGCACGTCATGCGCTCGTCCATGGAGCTGGGCGGCAACGCCCCCTTCATCGTGTTCGAGGACGCCGACCTCGACGTGGCGGTCGAGGCCGCGATGACCGCGAAGATGCGCAACATGGGCGAGGCCTGCACCGCGGCCAACCGCCTGTTCGTCCACCGCTCCGTGGCCGGGGAGTTCTCCGCACGCCTCGCGGAGCGCATGGGCTCCCTCACCGTGGGCCACGGCGTGGCCCAGGGCACCCAGGTGGGCCCCCTCGTCGAGGAGAAGGCTCTGGCCAAGGTGGAGGAGCTCGTGGACGACGCCCTGGCCCGGGGGGCGTCCGTGCTGTGCGGGGGACGCCGGGCCGGGGGCCGGGGCTGGTTCTACGCCCCCACCGTGCTGTCCGGGGTCAGCCCCGAGGCCGCGCTCATGTCCCAGGAGATCTTCGGGCCGGTGGCGCCCGTGGTGGCGTTCGACTCGGAGGAGCAGGTGCTCGGGTGGGCCAACGACACCCCGTGGGGGCTCGTGGGCTACCTCTTCACCCGCGACGTGGACCGCAGCTTCCGCGTCAGCGAGGCCCTCGAGGTCGGCATGGTCGGGATCAACACGGGGCTGGTCTCCAACCCGGCGGCGCCCTTCGGCGGGGTCAAGGCCTCGGGCCTCGGGCGCGAGGGCGGCCGCACGGGGATCGAGGAGTTCCTCGAGACGAAGTACACGGCGGTGCCCCGTGGCCGATGACACCGTGGCCGGTCCGGACGTCCGCCCCGCGCTGTTCCCCGACGCGGAGTACGCCGCCCGGCTGCGCGCGGTGCGGGGGCGGATGGCGGAGCAGGGCCTGGGCGCGCTGCTGGTGACCGACCCCGCGAACCTGTTCTACCTGACGGGCTACGACGCCTGGTCCTTCTACACCCCGCAGCTGCTGTTCGTGCCGGCGGAGGGCGAGCTGCTGCTGTTCCTGCGGGAGATGGACGCCAACGGCGCGTTCCGCACGGCCCGACTGGACCCCGGGCAGATCGTCGGCTACCCCGAGCGCTACGTGCACCGCCCGCACCTGCACCCCTTCGACTGGGTGGCCTTCGCCCTGCGCCGCCGCGGCCGGGTCGCCCCGGCCGCCCGGGGGTGCGTGGGCCTGGAGATGGACTCCCACTTCTTCTCCCCCAAGGGCTACCGCTCGCTCGTCAACGCCCTCCCGGAGTGGACCCTCGTGGACGCCTTCGACCTCGTGAACTGGGTGCGCGCCGTGAAGTCCCCGGCGGAGATCCAGTACCTGCGCACGGCCGCCCGCGTCACGACGGCCGCGATGCAGGCCGCGATCGACACGATCGAGCCCGGGGTCCCGCAGCACCTCGTCGCGGCGCAGGTGGCCCGGGCCCAGGTCGAGGGGGTCGACGACGCGTGGGGGGACTTCCCGGCCATGGTCCCGATGCTCCCCACCGGGGCCTCCGCCGACACCCCGCACCTCACGTGGTCGGACCGGGTGCTGCGGGAGGGCGACGCCGTGGTGGTGGAGCTCGCCGGGGTGCACCGGCGCTACCACGTGCCGCTGGCCCGCACGGTGATGCTCGGCCCGCCCACGGCCGAGCTGGGCCTGCTCGAGGAGGCCGTGGCCTCGGGGCTCGAGGCCGTGCTCGACGTCACCGCCGCGGGCGTCCCGGTGCGCGAGCTCGCGAGCACCTGGAACTGGGCGCTCGCGGAGTTCGGGCTCGAGAAGCCCAGCCGGCTCGGCTACTCCGTGGGCATCGGCTATCCCCCCGACTGGGGCGAGCGCACCATCAGCATCCGCTCGGAGGACGAGAGCGTGCTCGCCGAGAACATGACGTTCCACCTCATCTGCGGCATGTGGATGACCGGGTACGGCTACGAGGTCTCCGAGTCGATCCGCATCACCGCCACCGGGACGGAGGCCCTGACCTCCTTCCCCCGAGCCCTCATCAGGAAGTGATCCCATGACCACCACCGCCGCCTCCCTCACCACCGTGGCCGGCCTGCGCACCACCCCCACCGCGGGGGTGGGCGGCGACCCCGCCCGGGGCCTGCTGCCCCTGGCCCGCCGGGCGGACGGGCTCGTGGGGTCGGTCATCGACTCCTCGACGTCCCTGCTCGCCGCCCAGACCCACGACATCGTCCGCTTCGCGATGGGCGCCCCGGCCGCCGAGGTGATCCCCACGGAGCAGTTCCGGCGGATCGCCGCCGAGGTCCTCGGCGCCGGCTCGTTCACGTACGGGGCCACGGAGGGCGAGCCCGGTCTGCTCGAGACCGTCGTGGCCCACCACTCCACGACCCCGGAGCCGACCCGGCCCGAACGGCTCGTCATCACCTCCGGCGGCATGCAGGGCCTCGACCTCGCGTTCAAGCTCTTCGTGGACCCTGGCGACCTCGTGGTGGTCGAGTCCCCCACCTACACGAACGGCTCCGGCACCGCCCTCAGCTACGGCGCGGACCTGCTCGAGGTCCCCGTCGACGAGGACGGCATGGACGTGGACGCGCTGGAGACGCTGGTCGCCGAGACCGGGCGCACCCCGCGGGCGGTCTACACGATCCCGAACTTCCAGAACCCCTCCGGCACCACGCTGAGCGAGCCGCGCCGGCGGCGCCTCCTGGACCTCGCGCACCGGTGGGGCTCCATGATCATCGACGACGACCCGTACGGGGGCCTGCGCTTCGCCGGCGAGGACGTCCCCGGGTTCCGGGAGATCAGCCCGGACGACCCGCTCGTGTTCTCGGTGCGGACCTTCTCCAAGGTCCTCGCCCCGGGGCTGCGCGTGGGGTGGGTGGACGCCGACCCTCGGCTGCGGAGGCTGCTGATCGCAGGCAAGCAGGCCATGGACACCTGCACGAACGTCCCCGGTCAGCACATCGTGGAGCGGTTCGTGCGCCAGGGCGGCTACGACGACCACCTGGCCGGCCTGCGCACGGAGTACCGGCGGCGCAAACAGGCCATGGACGCCTCGATCGCCCGTCACCTGGGCTCCCGGGTGGTCACGACCGACCCCGAGGGCGGCTTCTTCCTGTGGGTGACCCTGCAGGGCGACGACGCGGCCGTGGCCACGCCCCGGCTGTTCGAGATCGCCCTCGCCGAGGGGGTCGCCTTCATCCCCGGTCCCGCGCTGTCCCCCTCGGGCCGGTTCCAGGACGCCTTCCGGCTGTGCTTCGCCTCCACGAGCCCGGAGCGCACGGAGGTGGGCGTGCAGCGCCTGGCCCGGGCCCTGGACCTCGCCCGGGCGGAGCTGACGGGGCGGTAGCACCGGGCCGGCCCGGGACCCGGCGGCAGGGACGACCGCGCCCCGCCCGGCCGCCGGCCTCAGTCCGCCCCGGCGTCCTCGTAGGGGTAGGCGGCGATGACCTCCCGGACGCGGTCCAGGGCCGGCCCGTCCAGGCCGTGGTCCGGCAGGACGGCGGCCCACGCGTCCACGGCGACGTCCCCGTAGTTGTGCCCGTGGCCGGCCGGGACGGCCTCGCCCAGGACCATGTCCACGGCCAGCTGGAGGTAGGTCAGGAGCGGGATCCACACCATCGCGTCGCTCACGTCCGCGGCGCGCCCGCCCTCGGCCTGCGATCCCGCCAGCCACTCCGGCCGCTGCCAGATCACGGCGGGGTCCAGCCAGGTGATGGGGTCCGTGGCGTGCTGGAGGTAGGCGATCCGCGGGCGCTCCCACGGCCCGGGCACGGCGTCGAAGTCCCCCGGGACGGAGAGCCAGCGCACGGTCCGGCCCTGGTCCAGGACCGGCTGCCACACGGGGCTGCCGGGGTCGCGGCCCTCCTGCAGGCTCCGCCAGGGCTGGGCGTTGTTCGGCGGGCCGGTGAACACGGCGCCGTCCGTGCGGCGGGTCATCTCCGGGACGTCGGCGAACACGGACTGCATCCCGGAGGCGCCGAGGCTCAGCCCGTACACCACCAGCCGGGGGCGGTCCCCCGCCGGCATCCGCGCCCACTCGGCGTGCACGGCGTCGAACAGCGCCCGGCTCGAGGCGCGGGGCAGCTCCGGGGCGAAGAGGAAGGAGACCCAGCTGGGCTGGTAGGAGTACTGCGTGGCCACGATCGCCGTGCGCCCCGCGTTGAGGTACTCCACGGTGTCCACGGACTGGCGCTCGAGCCAGCCCGACCCGGTGGGCGCGGCCACCACCAGCACCTCCCGCTCGAAGCCGCCGGTGCGGCGCAGCTCGTCCACGGCCAGGGCGGCGCGCTCCTCGGCCGTCTCGGCCTGGTCCAGACCCACGTAGACCCGCACCGGCTCCGCCGCGGGACGGCCCGTCACCTCCTCGATCTGCGCCGGGGTGGGCCCGCCGCCGACGAAGGCGCGGCCCTGCATGCCGAGCGCCTCCCAGCGCACCGGCGAGTCCCCGCCCGCCGAGCGCCACCGGGAGCCGGGCTCGACGACGCCCTCGGGGGTCGTCGCGTCCCGTGCCGCGTAGACCCGGTCCGCCGCGGCCAGCACGCCGAGCACCACGAGCAGGACGGCCAGGAGGACGGCCGTGCCCGCGGCGGCCACGGAGACGGCCGAGGCCGCGCCCGCGCCGGCGCCGCGACGGCGGGCGAGGTCGCGGGCGCGCCGCCGCACGGCGCCCAGCGCGCCCAGGAGCCCCAGTCCCGCCGCGGAGGTCAGCGCCCAGGACAGCAGGAACGGGCCCAGCCCGGCGGCGGCCCGAGGGGGCATGTCCACGTTCGCGCGGACGTCGTTCTGCCACTCGACCACCAGGGCGGACAGGGCCAGCGAGCCCAGGACCACGAGGGCGGCGGCCGCCGCCCACTCCCGCACGGCGGTCCGGCGGGAGTCGCGCCCGGAGCCCCGGGCCGGTGGGAGTCCGCCGGTGCGGCGGGCGGCAGCGGCCCGGAGCACGAGCCCCACGAGCAGGACCCCCAGGCCGTGGCCGAGCGTGAAACCGACCCCGGCGAGAAAGCCCTGGAAGACGGGCGGCCGCGGCAGCAGGGAGGGCGTCACCGCCGCCACGGAGAGGCCGAGCCCGAGCACGAGGCCGATCGAGCGCGCCACGGCGGGGGCGCTGGAACCGGGGTCCATGGCACGAGCGTAGTCGCCGCCCCTCCCGGCGCCTGCGGGGCGCCTCACCCGCGAGTGGCGGGGGCCGGACCGGTGCGCTGGGCGCGCGCGGCCAGGAGCCGATCGGCCACCAGGGACAGCACGGCGGCGAAGACCGAGATGAGCAGCGCCGCCAGCGCGGCGACGAGCAGCCCGGAGACGGCCAGCAGGCTCGTCAGGGCGGAGAAGACCCAGATGAGCACCGCGTTCACCGCCAGGGTGAGCAGCGCCAGCAGCACCACCGACCCCGGCTGGGGCAGCCGGGCGGTGACGAGCGGCACGAGCACGTTGCAGAGGCCGATGAACAGCGCCACCACCAGGTGGGAGAGCAGACCGCCCTCGATGGAGAACCCCGGGAGCAACCACGCGGTGAGCTCGACCGCCCCCGCCAGCACCGCCCACCGCACGAGAAGCGACACGACCATGGCTGTCTCCTGTCCTGCTGCGCCCCGCTGCCTGCCGGACGGTGCTCCCACTGTCGCGCCCACGGCCGGGCCCCGCATCACCCGCGACGGGTGATGCGGCGGGCCGGCCGGACACAATTCCGGCATCCGGGCTCCTGGAGTAGCCTCCAAGCATGACGGGCGAACGGAGCGGGGCTCGTCCACCGCCGCCGGAACCGCTGTCCGCCACGCGCTCCTCGATCCCCCGGGTGCCCGCCAGGACGGTGCGCCGCCCGCGTCTCGAGCGGATGCTCGACGCCGGGGTGGCCGCCGGCACCGTGGTCGTCTCCGCCCCGGCGGGGGCGGGCAAGACGCTGCTCCTGTCGGGGTGGGCCGCACCGCGCCGCCCGCCCGTGGCCTGGCTGTCGGTGGAGCCCGAGGACCGGGACCCCCAGCAGCTCTGGGCCCGCGTCCTGGCGTCCCTGCAGGCCGCGTCCGACGTCGGCCCCGGGAGCGCCCTGGCCGGTCTGCGCGCCCCGCCGACCCACGACCCCCGCTTCGTCGACCTCCTGGTGGAGGCCTGCGGGCTGCTCCCGGCGCCGCGGGTGCTCGTGCTCGACGACCTGCACCGCATCGCGGGCTCGCCCGCCGAGGAGACCCTGGCCGCGGCGGCCCGGAAGGACCTCGGCGCCCTCCGCCCGGTGATCGCCACCCGCAGCGACCCGGACCTGCCGCTGCAGCGGCTGCGGCTGAGCGGCCGGCTGACGGAGCTCCGCGCCGACGACCTCCGCTTCGACCCCGCGGAGGCCCTGGAGCTCCTCGCCGCCCAAGAGGTCGCCCCCACACCGCCGCAGCTGGCCGTGCTGCTGACGAGGACGGAGGGCTGGGCGGCAGGGCTCCGTCTCGCCGCGCTGGCCCTCGAGGGCGCCGAGGACGTGGGCGCGGCCGTCCGCGGACTGGCCGGGGACCAGCGCGGTCCCGCCGACTACTTCACCGAGGAGGTCCTCGCGCAGCAGGAGCCCGCGCTGACCCGGTTCCTGCTCGACACCTGCGTGGTCCGGCGCGTCTCGGGCGAGCTCGCCGACACCCTGACGGGCCGCAGCGACGGCCAGCGGCTGCTGGCCAGGCTCGAGCACGAGAACCTCTTCGTGGTCGCCCTCGACGACCGGCGGAAGTGGTACCGCTACCACCACCTCTTCGCCGACCTGCTGCGCCACCGGCTCAGGGCGGAGGACCCCGCGCGGCAGGCCGTCCTGCACCGGCGCGCCGCGGGCTGGTTCGCGGCCCACAGGGAGCTGCTCGAAGCGGCCCGGCACCTGCGCGCGGCGCAGGACTGGCCGGCGCTGGCCCGGTTCGTCCTGCGCAGCGCCGGCGCGGAGGTCCTGGGCACGGACCGCGCGGCCGTCGTCGCGCTGCTCAGCGGCGTGCCGGACGAGCTGGTCGCCCGGGACTGCGAGGTGGCCGCCGCGGTCGCCGCCGTGCGCTACGCCGCCTACGACCCGGTGGGGGTCGCCTCCCACGCCGCGCGCGCCCGCGAGCTGCTGCTCCGGCTGTCCGCGCAGGACGCCCGGCTGACCACGGTGGTGCTCTCCACGCTCGACGCCGTTCTGGCGTGGATGCACGCGGACGCCACCGAGCAGGTCCGCCGTTCCAGGACCGCGATCCGGCAGCTGGACGAGGTGCTCCCCGAGGAGCTCCCGGCCGCCCCCGTGTACCGCATCGCCACCGCCACGGTGCTGGCCATGGGCCTCCTGTGGACCGGTGAGCTCGGCGCCGCCGAGACCACCCTCACCCGGACGGTGGCAGCTCTCGCGGACCGCTCCGCCATGACCCCGGTGCTCGCGCTGCACCTGCACGGGAACCTCGCCGCCCTGAAGGCGATGCGCGGCCGGCTGCGGGAGGCTCGCCGCGAGGTGGACGTCGCACTGGCCGTCGCGGAGGAGTCCGGCTGGACCTTCCTCCCGCTGACGGCCACGGCGTTCCTGGCGGAGGCGGTGATCCGGCTCCTGGAGCACGACGTCGGGGCCTGCGCCGCCGCCCTCGACCGCGGGAGGGCGTGCGTGGGCCGGGTGCCGGACCGCTACGCGGAGACCGGCCTGGCCCTGGTGGGCGTGCGGCTCGAGCTCTCGAAGGGGGACGTGACCGCGGCCCGGCACCTCCTGGGGCGACTGCGCGGGAGCACGCAGGACTGGGCGATGCCGGACTTCCTCGCCCAGTGGTGCGAGCTGGTCCGGGCCGAGATCCTCCTGGCGGAGGGACGGCCCGCCGCCGTCCCGGCGCTGCTCGGCGACCCGCCCGTCACCGCCCCGTCCCGGGGGCGGCCCCACGGGCACCGGATCGTCCTGCGGGCCCGGGCCCTGCTGGAGACCAACGACCCCGCGCAGTGCCTGCGGCAGCTGCAGCACCTGTTCCGGGAGACCGAGGTGGACGGAGGACCCGCCGTCGAGGCCTGGTTGCTGGCGGCCCTCGCCCACGACCGGCTCCGCGACGAGGTGCAGGCCCACGCCTGCCTCGGGCGTTGTCTGGCCGTGGCGGCCCCCGAGCACATCGTGCGCCCCTTCCTGCTCGTGGACGGGCAGCGGGTCAGGAGACTGCTGGAGCTGCACCGGCGGGCCGTGGGCACGCACCGAGAGTTCGTCGGGACCGTCCTGGACCTCCTCGGCGGCAGCACCCCCACCCGCGCACCGGCCGTGCTGGAGTCGCTGACCAGCCGCGAGCGCAGCGTGCTCCTGCTGCTGCCGACGATGATGAGCAACACGGAGGTCGGCGCCGAGCTGTACCTGTCGGTGAACACCGTCAAGGCGCACCTGAAGTCCCTGTACCGCAAGCTCGGCGTCAGCACCCGGCGGGAGGCCGTGCTCCGCGCCCGGACGCTCGGCCTCCTGGAGCACACGACCCTCGACGGGTCCCCCGGATCACCCGCGCCGGGTGAGGCCCGGCCCGCGGCGAAGCGGGACCCTGGAGGTGAACCCGGGGACGCCGAGAGCCCCGCCGGACCGGGGAGGACCTCATGAACTTCTGGGAGTTTCTGTGGCTGCTGGTGATCTGGACGCCGCTGGCCCTGCTCTGGGGCGTGGCGCTGGTCGACATCACCCGCCGTGAGGACATCAGGGGCGGGACGAAGGTGCTGTGGGCGCTCGTGATCGTCCTACTGCCGTTCGTGGGACCGCTGGTCTATCTCCTCACCCGGTCCGTCGGCGCCGCCGAGGAGCAGCGCCTCGCGGCGGCCCGGTCGCGTCCGGGGCCGGGTGACGGGGGCCGTGCCCACCAGCTGACGCTCCTGGCGGACCTCCGGGACCGCGGCGCGCTGACCGCCGGGGAGTTCGAGGCCGAGAAGGCCCGGCTCCTGGGCGACGGCTCCCCGGGCGCGGACGGGCCGACCGCCGGCGGCACGACCGCAGCACCGTCGTCGTCGACGGGTGGCGGCGCGGAGGACGGTGCGGAGGACGACGCCGCGGGCCGGGCGGCGGCGCGGACGGTCTGAGGCCGCCCCGCACCGCCGGCGGCGCCCGGGTAGGCTTCGCGGATGAGAATTCCTCGTTCCTCCGGGCCCCGCCTGCTCCGTTCGTTCGCCGTCCGCTCCGCCCTGGGCATGGTGGCCGTGCAGGCGGCGGTGGTGGCCACCCTGGTGGCCACCGACGCGATCAAGCGCCGGAGCCGCTCGAGGCGCTCCGGGTTCCCCCGCCCGGGCACGTTCGAGCACACGGTCGCGGAGACCGGCACCACGATCTACACCTACGGCGAGGACCTCTACCGGGACATGCTCGCCGCGATCCGCGGCGCCCGGCACCGGGTGCTGCTGGAGACCTTCATCTGGAAGGACGACGAGGTCGGGCGCGAGTTCCTGGACGCCGTCAACGACGCCGCCGCCCGCGGTGTCGAGGTGCACGTCATGTACGACGGCTTCGGCAACCTCGTGGTGCCCCGCGGCTTCTACCGCTTCCACCCGGACGTGCACGTCTTCCGGTTCCCCGTCCTGCGCCCGCGCCTGCTGCTGAGCCCCCTGCAGGCGACCGGGCTGACCCACCGCAAGCTGCTGGTGGTCGACGACGAGGTCGGGTTCGTGGGCGGCTACAACCTCGGCTCGCTCTACGCCACGCAGTGGCGGGACACCCACGTGCGGCTCACCGGCCCCGCCGCCTTCGAGCTGGGCCACTCCTTCGCCGCGGTGTGGAACCACCCCTCGGCGCGGCGGCCGAAGCTCCCGCACGTGAACCCCGGCTCCTGGGACTCGCGGGTGCGCGCGATCAACAACATCCCGGCCAGCCTCGTGTACCCGATCCGCAGCGTCTACCTCGACGCGATCCACCGGGCCACGGACCACATCTACCTGACCACCGCCTACTTCATCCCCGACCAGCAGATCCTCTCCGCCCTGATCGAGGCGTCCCGGCGGGGCGTGGACGTGCGCGTCATCCTGCCCGAGGACTCCAACCACGTGCTCGCCGACTGGCTCTCCCGCGGCTTCTACTCGACCCTGCTGGCCGCGGACATCACCGTGCTGCTCTACCGCCACGCCATGATCCACGCCAAGACCGCGACGATCGACGGGCAGTGGTCGATCGTCGGCACCGCCAACATCGACCGGCTGAGCCTGGGCTTCAACTACGAGACGAACCTCGAGATCCACGACCGGGACGTCGCCGCGGACATGGAGGCGGTCTTCGCCGCCGACAGCGAGAACTGCCGGGAGCTGACCGCGGGCCGGTGGGACGAGCGGTCCCCCGCGGCCTGGTTCGCCGAGACCGTCCTGGTGCCGCTGCGCCCCTTCCTGTGACGCCGTGGCCCTCCGGGGCCGCTCAGGCCTGCGCGTCCGGCTCGTCCCCGGCCGGGGCGGGCCCGTCGTGCGGCCGCCCGCGGGCGTCGTGCCCCGTGGCCCCGAGCCGGCCGCCGGGGCGGTGCTGGTAGCGCATCCGCTGGTACTTCCACCGCTCCGCCATGCTCGCCTTGGACCGGGCGGTGTCCTGGGGGTCGAGCGGGTCCGGTCCCAGCACCGGGTCCTCCCCCGCCTGGTACCGGTCGCTCCACACCTGGATCACGGCCCAGGCCACCGCGGTGATCGGCACGGCGAGGATGGCCCCGAAGATCCCGCCGACGATGGTGCCCACCGTGAGGACCAGCAGCACGACGATCGCGTGCAGGCTCAGGGTCCGGCCCATCACCACGGGTTGGAGGAGGTCGCCCTCGATCTGGTTGACGACGACGACGACGCCGGCCACGATCAGGGCGGTCCACGGGCCGTTGGTCACGAGCGCGACCAGGGCGGCCAGGATCCCCGCGGCCGTGGCGCCGACGATCGGGACGAACCCGCCGATGAACACGATGACGGCCAGCGGCAGCGCCAAGGGCACCCGAGCAGGGCCAGGGGCACCCCGATGAACACCGCGTCGACGGCGGCGACCGCGGTGCCGCGCACGTAGCCGCCGAGCACCTGGACCGCCCGGTCCCCGGACTCGGCGAGCCGCGCCCGGGTCCCGCCGTGGAACCAGCGCAGCGTGAAGTTCCACATCTTCGCGCCGTCCTTCAGGAAGAAGAACAGGACGACGGTCATGAGCACCACGCCGGCGAGGAACTCGGTGGCGGCCGTGAGCCCGCTGATGGCTCCCCCGGCGAACGCGCTGGACGTGAGGAAGTCGGTGGCCCGCTGGAGCAGCGCGTCCAGGGAGGCGGTGTCCACGGGCAGGGGCCCGGACATGATCACGCACTGCAGCTCCTCCCACCCCTCCACGGCCGAGGCCGAGAGGTTGTCCCACTCGCTGCGGACCGCGAGCACGATGCCCGTCACCACCCCGCCCACCAGAGCGAGGATGCCCAGGAACGCCGCCGCGGTGGCCAGCAGGGGCGCGGGAGACGGTGCTACCCTCGGGCGTCGGCGTGACGCGGGAGAGGCGGTGGTGGTCGTGGTGGCCGTGGAGGATCTCGACCCGAGCGCGGCCTTCGACGCCGTCGACCTGCTCGGCGTGCTGACCAACGGCGTCCTGGGCGGGGTGGTGGCGCGCCAGCTGAAGATGGACCCCGTCGGCTTCGCGTTCCTGGCCGTCGTCTCCGCGCTCGGCGGGGGACTGCTGCGCGACACCCTCCTGCAGGTCGGTTTCCCCGTGGCCCTGACCAACCCCGCGTACCTGATCACGGCGATCGCCGGCGCCACCATCGCGTTCTTCCTGCAGTTCCGGGGGAAGTGGACCAACCGCGTGCTGGTGGTGGCCGACGCCCTGGCCCTGGGCTGCTGGGCGGCGACGGGCACGGGCAAGGCCCTCGACGTGGGACTGACCTGGCTGCCGGCCGTCATGATCGGGGTGATCACCGCCGTGGGCGGCGGGATGATCCGCGACATCGCGGTGGGGCGGGTGCCGATGATCTTCGGCGGCAACACCCTCTACGCGACCGGGGCAGTGATCGGCAGCGCCGAGATGGCGGTGCTGCACGGCCTGGGCTACCCCAACTGGGGCATGGCCGCGGCGATCCTCACCGCCGCCACGGTCACCGTGGTGGCCCGGCGCCGGGGGTGGCGGCTGCCCGGGGCGGGCGAGTGGAACGTGCGCCTGCCCCGCAGGGACTGGCCCCGCCCGATGTGGCGTCCGCGCCGGCCCGGCGGCCCCGGCCGCGGCGAGGAGCCCGGCGCGTCCTGACGCCCCGCGCGCGGGCAGGGGCGCGGCCCGGTCAGGCGCCCAGGACCCGCTCGAGTCCGTCCTGCATGTGGGCCCGCAGCAGCGTGTCCGCACGGTCCGCGTCCTGCGCGTCGAGCGCCTCCGCGATCTCGGTGTGCTCCCGGAGGCGGGCGTCGGCGGACCCGTAGGTCCCCTGCATGCCGGTCAGGGACATCCGGATCTGGGTGAGCAGCGTCCGGTGCATGCCGAGCAGCCGGGGGCTGCCGGCGAGCTCCACGAGCAGCTCGTGGAAGTGCAGGTCCGCCTCCGACATCGCGCGCCCGTTCGGCTCCGGGGCGGCGGCCCGCATCTCGGCCAGCGGCACGGCCAGCGCCTCGGCGGCCCAGGGCCCGGTGCCCGTGGCCACGATCCGGCGCACGGCCGCGCACTCCACGGCCTCCCGGGCGAGGTACATGTCCCGGACCGCGTCCTCGGTCAGCTCCATCACGAACAGCCCGCGGTTGCGGTGGCCCACGAGCAGGCCCTCCTGCGTGAGCCGCTGCATGGCCTCGCGCAGGGGTCCCCGGCTCACGTTGAGCTCCCTGGCCAGCTCCTGCTCCACGAGCTGGCTCCCGGGCGGGAAGCGGCCGTCGGCGATGGCCTCCCGCAGGATCCTGGCGATGAGCGCAGGGGTCGACTCCTGGACCACGGGGGGAAGGGCCGACCGGGCTGCCATGCTGCTCTCCATCTCTCGTCCGGCCCGGGGCGGGGCGCCCGGGCCGAGGATCCATCCTAGTTCGCGCCGTGCCGGCCGGCTCAGGGCTCCTCCGCGCGGGCGAACCGCAGGGTCTCGCCCCGGGCCCCGCCCATCCACACGTCCTGGCACGCGGCGGCCAGCTCGTCGAGGCCGTCCTCGATCGTGGCGAAGACGTTGCCCGGCACCCACCCAACGTCTCCATTGAGCAGCAGGTTGTTCCGGCCGTAGAAGACGGCGAGGTCGATGAGCAGGCGGTGCTCGGAGGTCCCGGAGGAGGCGTCGTAGCCGTAGGCGGGGTTCTCGAGCACCCCGTCGAAGCTGAAGTAGCAGAGGTCCCCCGGGATGGGCGTCACGGTCTGGTTCTCGGGCCCCGGTTCCTCGGGCGCGAACGCCGGGACCAGGGCGTAGATCTCGTTGCGGGCGAACTTCCCGTGGAAGACCTGGCCGGCGAGGGGCAGCGCCCGCCAGACGGCTTCGGCGGTCCGGGGCGCCTCGCGGTCCAGGAGCCGGGCGCGGGCGGTGACGGCGCGCCGCTCCAGGCCGACGGTGAGGTAGCGGGTCACGGGGTGCTCCGCACCGGCACCGCGGCGGAGGACCGGGCCGCGGCCGGTGGGCGGAGGGCGCCGTGGCCGGCCGCGGCCTCATAGGCGGCCGCGGCGTCGAGCACCCGCTGGTCGCCGTGGCGCGGGCCCACGATCTGCAGGCCGACGGGCAGCCCCTCCGCGGAGAGTCCGCACGGGACGGTGACCGCGGGCTGCTGGGTGAGGTTGAAGGGGTAGGAGTAGGGCGTCCAGCTGGTCCAGTCCTGGCTCGGGGACCCGGCCGGGACGTCCGTGCCGGCCTCGAAGGCCGTCCGGGGCAGGGTGGGCGTCACGAGGACGTCGTAGCGCTCGTGCAGCAGTCCCATCCGGCGGCCCCAGGCCATGCGGCAGGCCGTGGCGTCGAGGTAGTCCTGGGCGGTGAAGCCGTGGTGCCGCTCGAGTGCGGCACGCAGGGAGGGGTCGATCCGTTCGAGCGCGCCCGCCCCGCATCCGGCCACCACGGCCGCCGCGCCGCTGAACCAGAGCACGTGGTAGGCCCACACGGGGTCCTCCTGGCCCAGCTCCACCTCCTCGACCACCGCGCCGAGCTCGGCCAGCACCCCGACGGCCGCCCGCACGGAGCGTTCCACCCCGGGGTCGTTGGCGCCGTAGCCGAGGTCCGGGCTGAAGGCCACCCGCAGGCCGGCCGCCCGCTCCGGGCCGGCCAGCCGGCCGAGGAAGCTCCCGGTGGGGGTGGGCAGCGCGGACCAGTCCCGGGGGTCGTACCCGGACAGGGCGTCGAGCATCGCGGCGGCGTCGGCCACGGTGCGGGTCAGCGGCCCGGCGTGGGCCAGCGTGCCGAAGGGGCTCGCCGGGTACAGGGGCACCAGCCCGTAGGTGGGCTTGAGCCCCACGATCCCGCAGAAGGAGGCCGGGATGCGGACGGACCCCCCGCCGTCGGTGCCCACCGACAGGGCGCCGAGCCGGGCCGCCACCGCGGCGGCCGAGCCGCCCGAGGAGCCGCCGGGGGTCCGGGCGGTGTCCCAGGGGTTGACCGTGACACCGGTGCGGGGGCTGTCCGTGACGCCCTTCCAGCCGAACTCCGGGGTGGTCGTCCTGCCGACGAGCACCGCGCCGGCCTCCTTGAGCCGGGCCACCGACGGGGCGTCCTCGTCCCACGGCCCGGCGTCGTCGACGAGCAGGGAGCCGCGCAGGGTGGGCCGGCCGCGGGCCAGGAGCAGGTCCTTGACCGTGGTGGGCACCCCGTCCAGCGGCCCGCGCCCCTCCCCGCGGGCCCAGCGCTCCTGCGAGTCCCGGGCGCCGCGCAGCGCCTCGTCGCCCTCCACGAGGCAGAAGGCGTTGAGGACCGGGTCCACGGCCTCGATGGCGCGCAGCGTCGCCTCGACGACCTCGACCGGCGACAGCTCGCCCACGGCGTAGGCCGCCGACAGCTGCAGCGCGGACAGCTCCAGCACGTCCTGCACGGGACTCCCTCCGGGCGCTACGATTGTCGACAATCAAACTGTAAGCTTTTCACCGATCTCGTCCAACCCTCCCAGGAGGAGGCGCCCCGACGTGCACACCGTGGTCATGCTCTATCCCGGGCACAGCGCGGAGGACGACTACGCGGTGCTGGAGCGCCTCGTGCCGGACGCCGCCTTCCCCGTGGTGCACACCTGGGAGGGCGGCACCGCGCACGACGTCGGGGCGCTGCTCGACCTCGGCGCCCGCCGGCACCTGGAGCCCGCCGCCCGGCGGGCGCGCACCCACGCCCCGGACGCCGTGCTGTGGGCCTGCACGTCGGGCAGCTTCGTGCACGGCCGGGAGGGCGCGCTCGTCCAGGCCCGCTGGGTGGCCGAGGCCGGCGGCGCTCCCGCCTCCTCGACGTCCTGGGCGTTCTCGGCGGCGGTCCGGCACCTGGGGGCCCGCCGGGTGGCGGTGGCGGCGACCTACCCGGCGGACGTCGCGGCCCGCTTCACGGCCTTCCTGGCGGGGGACGGCATCACGGTCACGGCGCTGTCCGCCCACGGCGTCCCCAGCGGCGAGGACGCCGGGCGCCTCGACGCCGAGTGGCTGCTCAGGGCCGCGCGTGCCGCGGACGTCCGGGGCGCCGAGTGCCTGCTCGTCCCGGACACGGCCCTGCACACGGTGGCCGCCCTGCCGGAGCTCGAGCGGGCGCTCGGGCTGCCCGTGCTGACCGCGAACCAGGTGACGGCGTGGCACGGGCTGCGGCTGGCCGGGCACCCCGCCCGCACCGACCGGCTCGGCGCCCTCTTCCGGGCGTGACCCCGGCCGGCTCAGCGCAGCTCGGCCTCGCGGGACGGCAGGGCGCACAGGCGCTGCCCCGGGCCCTCCGGGGTCAGACCCAGCCGGCGCAGGCCCGCCCACAGCGTGACCTGGTTGGCGGTCAGCACCGGCTTGCCCAGCTCCTTGCTCGAGGGGCGCGATGAGGTCATAGGTGGGCAGGTTGGTGCAGGCCACGAAGACGGCCCGGGCCTCCTGCCGGTCCGCCCGGCGGACGAGGTCCGCCGTCACGGCGTAGGGGACGTGCCAGATGAGCCGGTCCAGCCCCAGGCCCGCGCAGGCGACGACGTCCCTGCCGTCCTCCGCGAGGAAGTCCTCCAGCCGCTGCGTGAGCCGCTCGACGTAGGGGGTGGCGATCGCGAGGGCGGTCGTGCCCAGGGCGTCGAGCGCCTCGAGCAGCGCCTCGGAGGTGGTGAGGGCCGGGACACCGGTCTCCTCGGCGATCGTCCGGGAGATCCGCCGGGCCCCCCGCCGGCCGTGCACGAAGCTGCCGGACGTGCAGGCGTAGACCACGGCCTCCGGGCCCACGGCCGCCAGGGAGCGGGCCGCCGCCCTGATCTCGGCGTCGTCGCCGATCCGCGCGGCCATGAGCTCGTCCACGACCAGGGGGTGGTACGGCGTGCGCGCCACCGCGAGGGACGTCGTCGCGGGCATCCACCGCCACATCTCCCGGTCGAGGGCCATGTCGTAGGGATTCACCACGCCGAGCACGCGCTGGACGCCGGGGCCCTCCGGGACGGGCGTCTGCGGGGCGGCCATGCCTCCATGCTGGCACCGCTCCGGCCGGCCGACAACGGTCGTGACCGGACACGACGAGGGCCCGGGAGCCGTCCTCCGACGTCCCCCGGGCCCTGGCGACCGCCGGGTCAGCGCTGCAGCTGCTCCGCGGCGGTGGGATCCGAGTCGTTGAGGAACTTCTGGATCCGCTCGGCCTCGTCGAACTCGCCGATGGCCGCGGCGGCCCGGCCCAGGGCCGCGAGCGCCCGCAGGAAGCCGCGGTTGGGCTCGTGGGAGAACGGGACGGGCCCGTGGCCCTTCCACCCGTGGCCGCGCAGGGCATCGAGGCCGCGGTGGTAGCCCACGCGGGCGAAGGCGTAGCCCTCGAGGACGCGGCCCTCGGCGAGGGCGTCCTCGGCGCACATGGCCCACGCGAGGGAGGCCTTCGGGAAGCGCGCGGCGAGGTCCTCCGCCTCGTCGCCCGCCTCGATGCGCTCGACCAGGCCCGGGTCCTCGGTGAGGTAGGTGGGCTCGGGGCCGCCGAGCAGGTTCTTGCCGGTGAGGCTCATGAGGGACGGGGTCCTTTCGATGCGCGGGACTGCGGGGCGTGCAGGACGGGCGCGGGAACGACGGCGGCGCCCCGCTCGGGCAGGACGCCGCCGTCGTGCTCCGCGGCCGCGGAGGGGCGGCTACTTGACGGAGGTCCCGGCGGAGCCGAGGTTCTGGCAGGCCTCGACCACGCGGGCGGCCATGGACTCCTCGGCCAGGGCCCCCCACACGCGCGGGTCGTACTTCTTCTTGTTGCCGACCTCGCCGTCGATCTTCAGGACGCCGTCGTAGTTGGCGAACATGAACCCGGCGATGGGGCGGGTGAAGGCGTACTGGGTGTCGGTGTCCACGTTCATCTTGACCACGCCGTAGGAGACGGCGTCGGCGATCTCCCGCGCGGAGGAGCCGGAGCCGCCGTGGAAGACGAGGTCGAACGGGCGGTCCTGGCCGAGCTTCTTGCCGACCTCCGCCTGGATCTGCTGCAGCAGCTCGGGGCGCAGCTTGACCCCGCCGGGCTTGTACACGCCGTGCACGTTGCCGAAGGTCAGGGCGGTGAGGTAGCGGCCGTTCTCGCCGGCGCCGAGGGCCTCGACCGTGGCGAGACCGTCCTCGACGGTGGAGTACAGCTTCTCGTTGATCTCGTTCTCGACGCCGTCCTCCTCGCCGCCGACCGCGCCGATCTCGACCTCCAGGATGATCTTGGCCTTGTTCGTGCGGGCCAGCAGGTCCTGGGCGATCCGGAGGTTCTCGTCGAGCTCGATGGCGGAGCCGTCCCACATGTGGGACTGGAAGATCGGGTCCTCGCCGCGGGCCACGGCCTTCTCCGAGGCCTCCAGCAGCGGCAGCACGAAGCCCTCGAGCTTGTCCTGCGGGCAGTGGTCGGTGTGCAGGGCGATGTTGACGTCGTAGTTCTTCGCGACCTCGCGGGCGAAGGCGGCCATCGCGAGCGAGCCGTTGACCATGTCCTTGACGGAGGCCCCGGACCAGTAGGCGGCGCCGCCGGTGGAGGCCTGGATGATGCCGTCCGAGCCGGCCTCGGCGAAGCCGCGGATGGCGGCGTTGAGGGTCTGGGAGGAGGTGACGTTGATCGCCGGGTAGGCGAAACCCTTCTCCTTGGCCCGGTCGATCATCTCGGCGTAGACATCAGGGGTTGCGATGGGCATGCTGGCTCCTTCGGTTCGGGTGTGGCCTGGCTCCCACTCTAGCCAAAGCCGCGCCGCGGGACGACGGGGGACGGCGGGTGGACGCGGCGGGTCGCCCGTCAGGCGACCGGCTGGCCGAAGACGTGGCGCCGGATCCAGGCGTGCATCGCCACCGCGGCCGCCGCGGAGGCGTTGATGGAGCGGGTCGAGCCGAACTGGGCGATCGACAGGGTGGCCCCGGCCGCGGCGTGCATCTCGGGGCTCAGCCCCGGCCCCTCCTGGCCGAGCACCAGCACGCAGCGCTCGGGCAGGTCATAGGTCTCGAGCCGCTGCGAGTCGGGGAAGTTGTCGATCCCGATCACGGGCAGGCCCTCGGCGTCCGCCCAGGCGGCGAACTCCTCGACGCTCGCGTGGTGGCGCAGGTGCTGGTACCGGTCGGTGACCATCGCGCCCCTGCGGTTCCAGCGCCGTCTGCCGATGATGTGCACCTCCCGGGCGAGGAACGCGTTGGCGGTGCGCACCACCGAGCCGATGTTCAGGTCGTGCTGCCAGTTCTCGACCGCCACGTGGAACCCGTGCCGGCGGGTGTCCAGATCGGCCACGATCGCGTCCATCGTCCAGTACCGGTAGGCGTCCACGACGTTGCGCCGGTCCCCGTGCTCGAGCAGCTCCGGGTCCCACTGTTCCCCCTCGGGCCACGGGCCCGCCCAGGGGCCGACGCCCACCGCGGCCGCCGGTCCCGCGGTGCCGTTCTCGTCGGCGGGGTCAGTCAAGCCCGAGCTCGTCCTTCGTGAAGGCGTAGAGGCACGGCACACCCGCCGTCTCCTCGATGCGCTCCTTGGCGCCGGTCCGCCGGTCCACGATGATCGCCACGGCCACCACGTTGGCGCCGGCCCGCTGCAGGGCCTCCACCGCGGTGAGCGCGGACCCACCGGTCGTGGAGGTGTCCTCCACGACGACGACGTCGCGGCCCTGCACCGGGGGGCCCTCGACCTGGCGGCCCATCCCGTAGCTCTTCTGGGCCTTGCGGACCACGAACGTGTCGACGGCCCGGCCCTGGTCCCCCGCCGTGCGCATGATCGCGTGGCCCACGGGGTCCGCCCCCATGGTCAGCCCGCCCACGGCGGCGCAGGAGATCCCGGCCTCGTCGAGCAGCGCCAGCATCACCTGGCCCACGTAGCGGGACGCCTCGTGGTGGAGGGTCACGCGGCGCAGGTCCACGTAGTAGTCGGCCTCGATGCCGCTGGCGAGCGTGACCCGGCCCCGCACCACGGCGAGGTCGATGATCAGCTGGCGGAGGCGGTCGCGGGCCGTCGCGAGGTCGACGGGCGAGAAGTCGGTGGTCATGGGCCCCAGTCTATGGGGCGGTCTCTCAGCGGGGCGCCATGCGCAGCGCCCCGTCCATCCGGACGGTGGTGCCGTTGAGGTAGTCGTTGTCGAGGAACGCCGCCACGAGCTGGGCGAACTCCCCGGGCCGGCCGAGCCGGCGCGGGAACGGCACACCCGCCGCGAGCGCGGCCCGGAACTCCTCGCCCACCGCCGCGAGCATGGGCGTCTCGATCACGCCGGGGGCGATGGTGTTCACCCGGATGCCGGCGCTCGCGAGGTCCCGGGCCGCGGTGATGCCCAGGCTGTGCACCCCGCCCTTCGACGCCGCGTAGGCGGCCTGCCCCACCTGCCCCTCGAACGCGGCGACGGAGGCCGTGTTGACGACCAGCCCGCGCTGGCCGTCGTCGTCGACGGGGTCGGTGGCGGCGATCCGCTCCGCGGCCAGGGCGAGGACCGTGAAGGTGCCGAGGAGGTTCACGCGCAGCACGGTCTCGAACAGGTCGAGGTCGTGCACCCCCTTCTTCCCCAGCACCCGGGCCGAGGGGCCGATGCCGGCGCAGTTGACCACGGTGCGCAGGGGCCCGGCGCCGGCCGCGGCCGCCACGGCCCCGCGCACCTGCTCCCGGTCGGTGACGTCGGCGGGCACGCGGGTGACGCCGGGGACGTCGGGGGCGTTCTCGAGCGCGGCCGGGAGGTCCACGCCGAAGACCCGCACGCCGCGCCCGGCGAGCATCGCGGCGGTGGCCGCGCCGAGGCCCGAGGCGGCGCCGGTGACGAGGGCGGAGGTGTCGGTGACGTCCATGCGGGGTCCTTTCGGAAGGGGCTGCTCGGGGCGGTGGGGGGCGGACGGTGGTGCGGGGACCCGGCTCAGACGAACGCGGAGACGCCGGTGACGGCGCGGCCCACGATGAGGGCGTTGATCTCGTAGGTGCCCTCGTAGGTGTAGAGGATCTCGACGTCGTTGAAGAGCTTGGCCATCTCGTGGTCGGTGACCACGCCGTTGCCGCCGAGCAGGTTCCGGCCCAGGGCCGCGGACTCGCGGGCCAGGGACGTGGTGGTGGCCTTGGCCAGCGCGGCGTGGGGCATGTCGAAGCCCCCGTCCTCCTGGAGCCGGGCGATCTGGGCCATGAGGCCCAGGGCGGCCGTGGCGTTGCCGAGGATCCGGGCGAGGGGCTCCTGGACGAGCTGGAACTTCGCGAGCGGGCGGCCGAACTGCCGCCGGGTCAGGGCGTAGTCGCGGGCGACGTCGAAGATCGCGAGCTGGACCCCGGCGCTCTGCCAGCCCACCCAGGCGCGGGAGTTGCGCAGCATCACGTTGGCCGCGGCGAAGTCCTGCGCCCCGGGCAGGGCGTTGGTCGCCGGGATCCGGACCTCGTCCAGGACGATGTCGGCGTTCTGCATGATCCGCAGCCCGATCTTGTGCTCGATCTTCGTGGCGGACCAGCCGGGCCGGTCGGTCTCCACGAGGAAGCCCTTGACCTTCCCGTCGGCGGTGTCCCGGGCCCAGACGATCGCGACGTCGGCGATCGTGCCGGCGCCGATCCAGCGCTTGGTCCCGGTGAGCACCCACTCGTCCCCGTCCCGGGTCGCGGTGGTGGCCAGGCCGCCGGCGATGTCGGAGCCGTGCTCGGGCTCGGTGAGGGCGAAGGCGCCGAGAGCCCGGAAGCGGCGCAGGTCGGGCAGCCAGCGGTTCTTCTGCTCCTCCGAGCCCAGCGCGGCGATCAGGTCGACGATGAGCTCGTTGTGGATCCCCACGAGGGCGCTCAGCGACACGTCGGCCCGGGCGACCTCGGCGTAGGCCAGGCCCCGGAACAGCCGGCTCGCCCCGGAGAGCTCGAGCTCCCCCAGCCCGTGGGCGGCCAGCGCCGGGAGCAGGTGGGACGGGAACTCCTCGCGGTTCCAGTAGGGCGTGACCACGGGGCGGACCTGCTCCTGGAGGAAGGTGTGCAGGTCGGCCAGCCGGGCGCGCTCCTCCGGGGGGAGCAGGGCGGCGAAGCAGAAGAGGTCGGCGTCCGGGAAGGGGATGCCGGGGTGCTGCTCCACGGACGGGGATTCGCCGCGCAGGACGGGAGTCATGGGTGGTCCTCTCGTCGGCCCGTCACGACGGGGTGGGTCGTGTGAGCCGGGTCATACGAAAACGGTGGTGGTCCCGATCGTACTGCGCGGACCGGGGAGGCGCCGGAGCGCTCCGGCGCGGTGCTCAGCCCGCCGCGACCCGGCCGTGCTCGAGCACCACGACGTGCTCGGCGAGGGCGGCGGCGTCCCCGGGGTCGTGGCTGATGACCAGGGCCGTGCGCCCCGCCAGGACCCGGACGAGGAGTTCGCGGACGAGGGGCCGGGCGGCCGCGTCCAGGGCGGAGAACGGCTCGTCCAGCAGCAGCAGCCGCGGCTCGGCCGCGAGGGCCCGGGCGATCGCCACGCGCTGCGCCTGGCCGCCGGAGAGCTGGGCCGGGCGGCGGTCGGCGAACTGCTCGGCGCCCACCTCGGCGAGCCAGTGCCGGGCGGCGGCCCGCGACCGGGCGCGGCCCGCCCCGCGGCTGCGCGGGCCGAAGGCCACGTTCTCGAGCACGCTCAGGTGCGGGAACAGCAGCGGCTCCTGCGCCATGAGCGCGATGCCGCGCTCGTGCGGGGGCACCCAGCGCCCGCGCCCGGTGGCGTCGAGGTCGAAGAGCACGGTCCCCTCGAGGGTGCACCGGCCGGTGTCCGGCACGAGCAGCCCGGCGAGGACGGCGAAGAGAGTGGACTTCCCCGCGCCGTTGTGGCCGGTCACCGCCACGGTGGCCCCCGGGGGGACGCTCAGCGAGAGGTCCACGTCCCGGGCGGCCAGCCGGGCGGTCACGGACAGCCCCTCCGTCGTCGCCGTCCCGGTCACCGCCGGCCCGCCGTCCGGCGCACGGGGGCGGAGAGCCCCACGACGAGGACCGCCACGACCACGAGCACGAGCGAGAGGGCGACGGCGGCGTCCGGGTCCGTCTCCCGCAGCAGGTAGATCTCCAGGGGCAGGGTCCGGGTGGTCCCCTGCAGGCTGCCGGCGAAGGTCAGGGTGGCGCCGAACTCGCCCAGGCAGCGGGCGAAGGAGAGCACCGCGCCGGAGGCCAGTCCCGGCAGCACCAGCGGGAGGGTGACCCGGCGCAGCACGGTGGTGGGCCGGGCGCCGAGCGTGGCCGCGACCTCCTCGTAGCCCGCCGCCGCGCTGCGCAGCGCCCCCTCGAGGCTGACCACGAGGAACGGCAGCGCCACGAACGTCTGGGCGAGCACCACGGCCACGGTGGTGAAGGCGATGCTGATCCCCGCCAGCTCGAGGTGGCGCCCCACGAGCCCGTGGCGCCCGAAGGTGTGGAGCAGGGCGATCCCGCCGACCACGGGCGGCAGCACGAGCGGCAGCAGCACCAGTGCCCGCAGCAGCCGCGCCCCGGGCAGCCGGGCGCGGGCCAGCACCAGGGCCAGCGGGGTGCCCAGGAGCACGCACAGCGCGGTGGAGACGGTCGCGGTGCGCAGGCTCAGCCACAGCGCGGTGCGGGAGGACTCGGAGGTGATCAGCCCGAGGAAGCCGCCCCCGTCCACCCGGGCGAGCATCCCGAGGACCGGCAGGACCACCACCAGGGCGCCCAGGGCCGCCGGGATCCACACCCAGCCGGGGACGGTGCTGAACCCGCGGGGAAGACGCCGGGTCACGGCGCCCCGAACCCCGCCCCGGCCAGGACCTCCCGGCCGCGGTCGCCGGCGACGAGCTCGGTGAACTGCCGGGCGAGCTCCGGCTCGTCGGAGTCCGCGAGCGCGGCGACGGGGGAACGGGTGACGGCCTGCGCCGCCTGCGGGACCTCGACGACCTCGACCGCGTCCCCGGCCGAGCGTGCGTCCGTGGCGTAGACCAGGCCGGCGTCCGCCTGGCCCGAGACGACCTTGCCGAGCACGTCCGTCACGGAGCCCTCCTCGCTCACCGGGCTCAGCCGCACGCCCGAGGCATCCTGGGCCCGCTCGCCGGCGGCGCCGCACGGCACCTGCGGGGCGCACACCACGACCTGCACGCCCGGCTCCGCCAGGTCCCGGAAGGACGCGACGCCGGCGGGGTTGCCGGCGGGCACGACCACGGTCAGGACGTTGGTCGCGAAGACCTCGGGCTCGCCGTCGACGAGGCCGGCCGCCACGGCCCCGGCCATGCTCCGCTCGTCCGCGGTGGCGAGGACGTCGGCGGGCGCCCCCTCCGTGAGCTGCTGGACCAGGGTGGAGGACCCGGCGAAGCTCAGGGACACCTCGATCCCCGGGTGCTGCGCCTCGAACTGCTCGGCGAGCTCGGTGAAGGTGCCGGTGAGGGAGGCGGCGGCGTGGACGTCGAGAACGGTCGCGGGGTCCCCGCCGGCCCCGCACCCGGTGGCGCCGAGGCCGAGGGCGGCGAGGAGGACGGCCGCGGCGGGGGCCCTGGTGCGCACCGCCGCCTCACGCCCCGGGGGTCTCGACGACGACACTGGTCGACTTGACGACGGCCGTGGCCACGCGGCCGGGCTCCAGGCCCAGGTCCCGGACGGCCTCGGTGCTCATGAGCGAGACCACCCGGTGCGGGCCGCACTGCAGCTCCACCTGGGACATCACGGTGTCCGAGACGACCTCGGTGACCAGTCCCACGAACCGGTTGCGCGCCGAGCTGGCGACGTGCGCGGGGTCCTCGGGCCGGACGGCGCGCTCCTTGAGCAGGCGGGCCAGCTCCAGTCCGTCCACCACGGTCTGGCCGGTCGCGCTCCGGGTGCTGTGCAGCGCGCCCTGGTCGATCCAGCGCCGGACGGTGTCGTCGCTGACGCCGAGGAAGCGGGCGGCCTCGGCGATCCTGAGCTCGGTCATGGCGCCATGCTATCCGCATCTACGGTCATTCGTCCGGCACGGCATCCGCAGGTGCGGATCATCAGGCGTCGGCGACGACCTGGCGGACGGCCTCGCCGTAGCGCTCGAGCTTGGCGTCGCCGACACCGGAGATGCCGCGCAGCTCCCCCAGCGAGCTCGGCCGGGCCTGGGCGATCGCGGCGAGGGTCGCGTCGTTGAAGACGACGTACGCGGGCACGCCCTGCTCCTTGGCCACGGCGGAGCGCCAGGCCCGCAGCTGCTGGAAGAGCTCCTGCTGGGGCTGGTCGAGGACCGGCGGCGCGGCGGCGGTCCTCGGCGTGCGGACGGTCCTGGCCCGCTCCGGCTCGCGCCGCAGGCGCACCTCCCGCTGCCCGCGCAGCACCTCCCCGGCGGCCTCGGTGAGCGCCAGGACGCCGTACTCGCCCTGCACCTGGAGCAGGCCCTGGGCGAGCAGCTGGCGCACCACCCCGCGCCACTCCTGGTCGCTCAGCTCGGTGCCGATGCCGAACGTGGTGAGCTCGGTGTGGCGCATCCGCACCACCCGCTCGGTCTCCCGGCCGAGCAGGATGTCCACCAGGTGCCCGGCGCCGAACTGCTGGCCCCGCTCCCGCTGCAGCCGCACGATCGTGGACATGAGCTTCTGCGCCGGGACCGTGCCGTCGAAGGCCTCGGGCGGGTCCAGGCACGTGTCGCAGTTGCCGCACGGCTCGCTCGCCTCGCCGAAGTAGCGCAGCAGCTGCCGGCGGCGGCACTGCACCGTCTCGCACAGCGCGAGCATCGCGTCCAGGTGCAGCGTCTGGGCGCGCTTGCGCTGCCGGTCCCCCTCGCCGTCCTCGATCATCCGGCGCTGCTGGACGACGTCCTGCAGCCCGTAGGCCAGCCACGCCGTCGACGGCAGCCCGTCGCGCCCGGCGCGCCCGGTCTCCTGGTAGTAGCCCTCGACGCTCTTGGGCAGGTCGAGGTGGGCGACGAAGCGCACGTCGGGCTTGTCGATCCCCATGCCGAAGGCGATGGTCGCGACCATGACGACGCCGTCCTCGCGCAGGAAGCGGGTCTGGTGCTGCGAGCGCACCTCGGCGGGCAGGCCGGCGTGGTACGGCAGCGCGGTGACGCCCTGGCCGGCCAGCCACTCCGCGGTGCGCTCGACCGAGGCGCGGCTGAGGCAGTAGACGATGCCGGCCTCGCCGTCGTGCTCGGTCCGGATGAGCTGGAGCAGCTGCCGGCGGGCGTCCTTCTTGGGCCCGACCCGGTACTGGATGTTGGGCCGGTCGAAGCTGGAGACGAAGACCCGGGCGTCGTCCAGGCGGAGGTTGCGGACGATCTCCTCGCGCGTCTCCGCGGTCGCGGTGGCGGTGAGGGCGATGCGCGGGACCCCGGGCCAGCGGTCGTGGAGGATCGTCAGCCCGAGGTAGTCGGGGCGGAAGTCGTGGCCCCACTGGGCCACGCAGTGCGCCTCGTCGACGGCGAAGAGCGCGATGCGGGCGCGGTCGAGCAGGTCCGCCGCGACCGGGAGGCGCTCGGGAGCGAGGTAGAGCAGGTCGAGCTCGCCGGCCAGGAGTCGACGCTCCACGTCGCGGCGCTCCTCGAGGGTCTGGGTGGAGTTGAGGTACGCGGCGCGCACGCCGACCTGCTCGAGGGCGTCGACCTGGTCGTGCATGAGCGCGATGAGCGGGCTGATGACCACCCCGGTGCCCTCCCGGACGAGCGCCGGGATCTGGTAGCACAGGCTCTTGCCGCCGCCGGTGGGCATGAGCACGAGGGCGTCCTCGCCGCCGGTGACCGCGTCGATGATCTCGGCCTGCTGCCCGCGGAAGGCGTCGTAGCCCCAGACGCGGGTGAGCACCTCGAGGGGCGCGGGGCGCGTCACGGCGTGCGGGGGGCGCGCGGGGCGCGTCCCGGGGGCTGGTGCGGGGCGGGGGTGGGCGGGTGCGGCGTGTGCAGCGGCGCGGTCGCGGGGCGCTCGGCCGTGACGGCCAGGGCCTCGCCGTCGATCTGCAGCGCCACCTCGCCGGCGTCCCCGTCCAGGACCCGCACGGTCGTGCCCGAGCGGGTGATCTCCACGCCGAGCCGGCGGCCGTGCCACCGGAGGCGGAAGGCGATCCGGTGCAGGCGCTCCGGGAGCCGGGGGGCCAGGCGCAGCTCGCCCCCGTCCGTGTCCAGTCCCCCGAACCCGCAGACCACGGCCAGCCACGACCCGGCGGCGGAGGCCAGGTGCAGGCCCTGCTCGGCGTCCTGCTGGATGTCCCGCAGGTCCACGAGGGCGGACTCGCGCAGGTGCTCGAGGGCGAGGTCCAGGTGGCCCACGCGGGCGCAGACCACGGCCTGCACGCAGGCCGAGAGGGACGAGTCGCGGACGGTGCGCTGCTCGTAGTAGTCCAGGTCCCGGGCGGTCTGCTCCGGGGTGAACGCCTCGGCGCACCACCACAGGGCGAGGACCAGGTCCGCCTGCTTGACGATCTGGCGGCGGTAGATCTTGGCGTAGTGGAAGTGCTCCTCCACGGGGTAGCCGTCGCGCTTGGCCTCGAAGTCCCACTCGCGGTAGGTCGTGAACCCCTCGTTGGAGGGGTGCACGCCGCGCACGGCGTCGTAGGGGATGTGGATCGCGTCCGCCAGGGCCCGCCACCGCTGGAGCTCGTCCGCCGTCACGGAGAGCCGCCCCACGTGCTCGGGGTGCTCCTCGCACGCGTCGGCGGCCGCCCGGAGGTTGCGCCGGGCCATGAGGTTGGTGAAGACGTTGTCGTCCACCACGCCGGTGTACTCGTCCGGCCCGGTCATGCCGAGGAGGTGGATGCCGCCCTCGTGGTCCTCGTGCACCATGGCCGCCCACACGCGCGCCGTCTCCACCAGGACGTCGACCCCGCCGACCTCGGTGAGGTCCTCGCCGGTGGCGTCGGCCCACCAGCGGAAGGCCCGCGCGATGTCGGCGTTGACGTGCATGGCCGCGGTGCTGGCCGGCCAGTACGCCGACGTCTCGTGCCCGTCGATGGTGCGCCACGGGAAGGAGGCGCCGCCCAGGTCCAGGACCTGCGCCCGCTCCCGGGCCCGGTCCAGGGTCGAGGAGCGCCACTGCAGGAGCCGGGCGGCGTCCCGGGGGCGCAGCAGCGCCAGGGCCGGCAGCACGAAGCCCTCGATGTCCCAGAAGGTGTGCCCGCTGTACCCGCCGCCGGTCAGCCCCTTCGCCCCGACCGGGGCGCGGCTGACGCAGGCCGCCGCCTGCAGGAGCTGGAACAGGTCGAAGCGGATCGCCAGCTGCAGCTCGGGGTCGCTGTCGATCTCCACCTCGGCGCTGTCCCAGTACTCGTCCAGCTCCGCCCGCTGGTCGGCGAGCAGCCCGTCCCAGCCGCGCCGCCGCGCCCCGGTCATCGCGGCGAGCACCTGCTCCCGCAGGTCGGCCGAGGGGTCCGCGTCCGAGGACGCGTGGCAGAGGTACTTGACGAACCCCACCCGCTGCCCGGGCCGGAGGTCGGTCACGAGGGTGGTGACCACCTGGTCGTCGTCGCACTGCGTGCTCACGGCGCCGCCGGCCGGCATGTCGACCTCGTGCTCGACCGCCGCGGCCACCCCGATCTCGCTCCCGTGGGTGCGGTGGACCAGGACGCCGCCGGTCTCGTGGCAGCGGCTGAGGCAGGCGCGGAACGGCTGCTCCAGGACCGCGGCCACGCGCGGGTCCTCGTTCTCCACCTTGGGCGGGGTGCCGTTGACGACCAGGTCGGAGCGCAGCACCGCCTGGACCGTGCGGTCCAGCGCCTCGACCTCGTAGCGGATCGCCGTGACGGAGCGCTGGGTCAGCGAGACCAGGCGGGTGGACGTCAGGCGCATCCGGGCGCCGCGCGGGGTGACCCACTCCGTCTCGCGGCGCAGCGTGCCCGCGCGCAGGTCGAGCACGCGGTCGTGCTGCTCCGGCGGGGACTCCCGGACGTCCAGCGGCACCCCGTCCACCTGCAGGCGCACGGTGCTCCCGTCGGCCACGCCGATGATGGCCTGCCCGTGCTCCGGGTGCCCGTAGCCGCCCTCGGGGTAGGACAGCGGGTGGTACTCGTAGACCCCGGCCAGGAAGGTCCCGCGGGAGGCGCTGGGCTGCGCCTCGTCCAGCGTGCCCCGGATCCCGACGTACCCGTTGGACAGGGCGAAGACGGACTCCAGGGCGCCGTGCGCGCCGGGGTCGAGGGCGGACTCGCGGACCTGCCAGGCGGAGGCATCGTTCGACGGTTGAGGCATGGCACCACGTTAGCTCCCGCGGCCGGGCGGCACCCGGCCGCGGCGGGGGTTCAGCGGTGCGTGAACCGCGGCTCGCGCTTCTCCGCGAACGCGGCCATGCCCTCCTTCTGGTCCTCGGTGGCGAACAGCGCGTGGAAGAGCCGCCGCTCGAGGTGCACGCCCTGCGCGAGGGTGGTCTCGAACGCGGTGTCCACGGCTTCCTTGGCCGCGAGGACCGAGGGCAGGGACTTCGCCGCGATGGTCCCGGCGACGTCCAGGGCCTCCGCCAGCAGGTCCGCCGCGGGCACCACGCGGGAGACGAGACCCGCCCGCTCCGCCTCCGCGGCGTCGAGGTGCCGGCCGGTGAGGACCATGTCCATGGCCTTGGCCTTGCCCACCGCACGGGCCAGGCGCTGGGAGCCGCCCATCCCGGGGATCACCCCGAGGTTGATCTCGGGCTGCCCGAAGCGGGCCGTGTCCGCGGCGATCAGCAGGTCGCACATCATCGCGAGCTCGCACCCCCCGCCCAGGGCGTAGCCCGAGACCGCGGCGACCACGGGGGTGCGCACCCGGGTGAAGGCATCCCAGCCCGCGAACCAGTCCGCGAGGTACATCTCCGGGGCGCTGCGCCCCGCCATCTCCTTGATGTCGGCGCCGGCGGCGAAGGCCTTCTCCGAGCCGGTGAGGACGATCGCCCCGATCCCCGGGTCGGTGTCCAGGGCGGTGGACGCGGCGACGACCTCCCGCAGGGTCGCGGCGTCGAGGGCGTTGAGCGCCCGCGGCCGGTTCAGGGTGATGATCCCGACCCTCCCGCGGGTCTCGACCAGGATGTTCTCGTACGTGCTCCCCGAGGCGTTCCGTGAGGTGTTCCCGGAGGTGTTCCCAGGGGTGTCCTCGGCGGTGTTCCGGCGGTCGGTCCCGTGCTGCTCGCTCATGCTGCGCTCCTGGTTCGCTCGGTCGGTCGGATCCGGTGCTCCCGGGGGCGGCTCCGGTGCGGGGGCATGGCCCGCATCCTACGCAAGGGCCCCGCCGTTCCGGGACCGTGTTCCCCTTGCCCGCCCGGGCGCGGCCCGCACTAGCATGGGCCCATGCGGACACTGCAGGCAGCAATCATCGAAGAGATGGGCGTGAAGCCCGAGATCGACCCCGAGGAGGAGATCGAGGCGCGCGTCGGCTTCCTCTGCGACTACCTGCGGGCCAGCGGCACGAAGGGCTTCGTGCTCGGCATCAGCGGGGGCCTCGACTCCACGCTGGCCGGCCGGCTCGCCCAGCTGGCGGTCGAGCGGGTGCGCGCCGAGGGCGGCGAGGCGGAGTTCGTGGGCGTGCGCCTGCCCCACCGGAAGCAGCACGACGAGGAGGACGCCCAGGCGGCCCTGCGCTTCGTCGCCGCCGACCGCACCATCACCTACGACATCGCCCCGGCGGTGGACGGCTTCGAGCACGGCTTCGAGGGCGCCACGGACCGGGAGATCTCCGACTTCAACAAGGGCAACATCAAGGCCCGGATGCGGATGATCGCGCAGTACGCGATCGCCGGGGAGCACAACTACCTGGTGATCGGCACCGACCACGGCGCCGAGTCCGTGACCGGGTTCTTCACCAAGTACGGCGACGGCGGGGCGGACGTGCTGCCGCTGTTCGGGCTCGACAAGCGGCAGAACCGGCTCCTCGCGAAGACCCTCGGCGCCGAGGAGCGGCTGTGGGCGAAGGCCCCCACCGCCGACCTGCTCGACGACGCCCCGGGCCAGACCGACGAGGCCGAGCTCGGGCTGTCCTACGACGACATCGACGACTACCTCGAGGGCCGCGAGGTCGCCGACGCCGTGGCCGAGCAGATCGAGCACCGCTGGCGCATCACCCGGCACAAGCGCACGACCCCCGCCACGATCCTCGACGACTGGTGGCGCTCCTGACGCCCGGAGCACCCGCACCACCACGGAGCCGCGCACCCCGATCGGGGTGCGCGGCTCCGTCGTCGTCGGGGCCCCCACGGCTTAGCGAGTCTGAGGTGCTGGGGAGAATGGTTCCATGACGGCGACGGCGCAGCGGCGGACCCGGACCCCGGTGGCCGGGGAGGAGTCTCCGGCGCGGCCGGTGCTCGCCGAGGCGGCCGGGCACGGACCCCGCAGCGTCGCGGCGCACGACACCGCGGGGCAGGACGCTCCGGGGCGTGCCTCCGTGGTGCAGGCCATGAAGGTGCAGGACGCCGTGGCGCAGGTGGCTCAGGGGCGGGACGCTCAGGTGCAGGGTGCTCAGGGGCCTGCCGCCGAGGTGCGGGCTGCCGCGGCGGGTCCGGTGGAGGCCGCGGCGGCGGAGGCGCGGGCGGTGGGCGCGCAAGTGCGCTGCATCCACCGGTTGTGGCTGGCCGGGCAGGCGGCGCGCACGGCGGCCCGGTTCCAGGCGATGGCGCAGGCCGAGGCCGAGATCGCCGCCGGCGGGTTCCTCCGCCCGGACCCGCTGAGCCCGCTGGCCGAGGCGGAGCACCAGCTGCTCGTGGACGTCGCGGCCGAGGTCGGTCCGGCCCTGCGGCTGCCGGCGGGCACGGCCCGGCGGCGGGTGGAGGACGCCGTGCTGCTGGCCGAGATGCTCCCGGAGGTCCTCACCGCCCTGGAGGAGGGCCGGATCGGCTCGCCCCAGGCCGCGGTGCTGGTCGATCAGTGGCGTGAGCTGATCACCCAGGCCCCGACCTGGGCCCCCGGCCGGTGCGACCCGCCGCCGGTGGCGGCCGTCGGCCGGCTGATCGCCGAGCTGCTGGACCGGGCCCCGCACGCCACCGCCGCGCAGCTGCGCGCGACCGCCCGCACCCGGCGGGCCGTGCTCGTGGCCGGCGCCGAGGAACGCGCCCGCCGCGCCGCGCGCAGGGCCCGGGCGGTGTGGGTGGAGCCGGCCGCCGACGGCACGGCCTGGCTGCACGCCCTGCTGGAGGCCCCGGTGGCCCTGGCCGTGCACGACCGGCTCGAGGACCTGGCCCGGCTGCTGGGCCAGGACGTCCCGGACCCCGCACGATCGGGGCGGCCGGGACCGCAGGATCAGGAAGAGTCCGTGCCGCGCTCGGTGTCGGAGCTGCGGGCCGACGTGCTGGCGGACCTGCTGCTGGACGGGGTCCTGCCGGAGAAGCCGGGCTTTCCGCGCGGAGTGCGGGCCCGGGTGAGCGTGCTGGTCCCGGTCTCGGTGCTGACGTGCGCCGGCACGGCCGGGGGCGAGTCGGCCGGGGACGGGGTTCCGGTGCTGTCGGGCTACGGGCCCATCAGCGCGGAGGTGGCCCGTCAGCTGGCCGCCGGGGCCGGGGCGTGGCACCGGGTGCTGACCCACCCCGTGACCGGAGTGGTCCTCGACCACGACCGGACCGTCTACGCCGTGCCCCGGGACCTGCGCCGGCTGGTCGAGCTGCGCGACGGGACCTGTCGCTTCCCCGGGTGCCGGCGCCGGTCCGAGGCCTGCGATCTCGACCACACGGTGGCCTGGGCCCGGGGCGGGCCCACGGCCGAGCACAACCTGGCCGCCCTGTGCCGCCACCACCACCGGGTCAAGCACCGCCACGGCCACCTCGGGGCCTGGTCGGTGCGGCGGATCACCCCCGGCCCGCACGACGGCACCGCCCCGGGCACGGACGGCAGCCCGCCCGGAGGAACGGCCGGGGGCGCGGCCGGGCACGCCGCGGTCCTGGAGTGGACCTCACCGGGCGGGCTCGTGCACCGCACCGCACCCGAGCACACGGCTGCCCGCCCCGAACCCGAGCACACCGCTGCCGGCACCGCACCCGACTGCCGGAGCGCCCCGGCCACCGGCCGGCCGCCCGGCAACCCTCCGCCCGTGGGTCCGGCCGCTGATCCTCCGCCCGGCGGCCTCCGGCTCGACGACCTCCCGCCCGATGACCCCCCGCCGTTCTGAGACCGGCGAGCCCGCGGCCTCCTGGGCCCGGCTCCCCGAGGCCGGTGTCGTGGTGAGGTGGTCCGGACCGGCCGCGCGAGCGCGCCTGTTGCCCACGGCCGGGAACGACCCGCAGCCGTTTCCCCTGAGCATCCCCTCAGGTCACCAGGGCCGGAACCGCGGTGGAACCGCCGGACGATCCGACGAACCGTGCGCGCCACGTCGGAACACCCCCGGCTCGGCCGATCCCACCGCACGGAGAGACCGACTTCAACCGCTTCGGGCTCAGCGGGTGGCCCAGGTGCGCCCCGCGGCGTAGTGGACGGTGACGCCCTTCGAGAAGCGCTGGCGCACCTCGGCGCCGTAGCGGTACTCGTCGGTGACGGGGAAGCCCCAGCCGCGCTCGGAGCCGGCGGCCTTCCAGGCCCGCCCGATGGCCCCGTACTGCTTGACCGCGCGGGAGCCCGTCCCGGGACTCCACAGGAGCATGGTGGAGCGACCGTCGCGGCGGAAGACCTGGTACGCCCCACTGGTGGCCGGGCGCTCGTCCGTGACGGGCAGGCCGAAGTGGTGCTCCCGGCCGGCCGCGACCCACCGGCCGCCGATGGATCCGTAGTTCTTCACGGCCATCGCGCCGTAGCCGGGGGCCCAGTAGACGGTGGTGGTGCGGGTGCCCTTCCGGAACTGCTGGTAGACGCCGCCCTCGATCAGGCCGCCGCGCTCGTTCATGGTGGGCTCCCCGAGCACGGCCGCCCCGCCCAGACGGTGGTACTTGGTGCCGATCGCCCCCCGGACTGCGTAGGACGGCGCCGTCACCGGGGGTGCCGTCACCGGCGGCACGAACCCCTGCGCCGGGCTCGCGACCGTCCCGGGCACGGCCTGCCCGGCCGGATAGGCGTAGTAGTAGATCGTCAGGTAGGTCTCCCACCCGGGACCACCCGAGCCCGACGTGGCGACGTGACTGACCCCGATCCCGAGGTGGGTCAGGTCCCGGGCGAACTGGTCGGTCCCGTTGCGGGGGAAGAAGTCCAGCAGGTAGTGCGCGAGCGCCTCGACCGCCTCGACGCCCTCGAAGGGGCCGGTGAAGACGCCCTTCCCGTAGTACTGGTCCATCCGGATCCCGCCGGCAGGGGCGCCCGCCCAGGGGTCCGGGTTGCGGGACTCCTTGCGGGCCCCGGCCATGGTCTCCGCCCACTGCTGGGCGTTGCGGGACAGCGCGGTGTTGTAGACCAGCGGGGCGCGCCTCGCCTGGCCGCGGTGGTCGTTGACGATCTTGAAGGCCTCGGTGATGTCCTCGACCGTGGTCGGGTGGGCGCCGGCCGACGCCGCCCCGGCCAGGCCGCCGGCGGCCGGGTCCTCCGCGGCCGCCGGCGCCGGAACCCCGGCCGGGGCGGCGTCGGTGCCCGAGCCGCCGTGCAGGCTCAGGGCGGGCGCGCCCGCGGTGGCGGCCGGCTCGGCCGGACCGGACAGCTCGGGCAGATCGACCGGAGGAGTCGGGGCTGCGAGCGCCGCCGGAACTCCGCCGAGGAGGAGGGCGAAGGTGGTGGACACGACGAGCGCGGTCCGTGCGAGGTTCATGGGGGTCTCTCCCTGCTGGGGGCGGCGCCGCCGGGGGCACGGGCCAGCAGGAAATTAGCATGTGCAACCACCCGGTGGAAGGGCGCGCGGGGAAACCCCTGGTCCCCCGGCGCGGCGGCGCTGGCCGCGCCGGGGTGCTCAGCGGACGGAGACCCGGCGGTACAGGCCCCAGCCCAGCAGCGCGAGCAGCACGGGCGCCGCCGCGGCCAGGAGCACGAGTCCCGCCGGGACCCCCGCGGAACCCGCGCCGACGGCCGCGGCGGAGCCCGCTCCGGTCGCGGCGGCCCACACCAGCACGGCCAGGGTCGTCACGACGGTCCCGATGATGGACAGCGTCAGCGCCACGGGGCCGCCCCGGACGTACACCGTGGCGAAGACCGCCCCGACCAGCTGCGCCCCGAGGTAGACCAGGAACGCCACGAGGAGGGCCCACGCCGGGGACCCTCCGGCGAAGACGCGGACGTCGAAAGCGGGCAGGCCCAGGAACCAGCCGCCGGTGGCGCGCTCCAGGAGCAGGAACGCGGTGAGGACGGCCGCGGCCAGCAGGGCGTGGAGCACGAACGTCAGCACCGAGCCCCACCACATCGACCGGCGGGTGGCCCCCAGCGCCAGGGCGAGGGGCGTGCTCGTGCCGATCACCTGGGCGGCGTGGACGAGCAGGGCGATCCCGGGCCACCAGAGCAGGACCTGGTTGTAGCGCAGGCCCTCGGCCACGGCGCCCAGCGGGGCGCCCAGGACCACGTGCAGCACGACCCCGGCGAGCAGACTGAGCAGCCCGGACACCGTGATCACGCCCACGACCATCCAGACCCCGGCGGACCGGTTGACGGTGTTGAGCTTGAGGACAGGGGTGAGTCGTGACATGGCGGAGGTCCTCTCAGGCGTTCTGGAGCTGGTCGGCGGGCACCGGGACGAGCCCGTGGGCGGCCACGGCCGACTGCAGGGAGACGGCGTCGATCTCGATCCCGTGGCGCGCGGCGGCCGCCCGGGCGTCGTCGTCGTGGGGCGCCGCCACGGTCACGGTGCGCAGCGCCCCGATCCGCTGCTCGCGGGAGACCTGCTGCTCGAGGCGCCGCTCGGCCAGGTAGCCGGCGACGTCGGCGGCGGGCCCCGCGACCGTGTGGGCGCTGGCGCGGGCGGTCTCGAGACCGGCGTCCAGCACGAGCCGCCCGCGGTCGAGGAGCAGGACGTGGTCGAGGAGGTTGGCGACCTCGTCGACCAGGTGCGTGGAGATCACCACGGTGCGCGGGTGCCGCGCGAAGTCCTCGAGGAGCCGGTCGTAGAACAGCTCCCGGGCCACCGGGTCCAGCCCGCCGTAGGGCTCGTCCAGCATCGTGAGCTCCGCGCGGGACGCGAGGCCCAGGACGATGCCGAGGGCCGTGTGCTGCCCCGTGGAGAGCTTCTTGATCCTGGTCCGCGACGGGAGCCGGAGGTCCTCGGCGAGACCGCGGGCGAGCTCCTCGTCCCAGCCGGGGTAGAACGCCGGCGCGGCGTCGAGGACGTGGCGGACCCGGAACTCCTCGGGGTAGCGCTGCCGGTCCCGCAGCAGCACCGTGCGGGAGAGCGCCTCGGGGTTCTCCCACCCGGGACGGCCGAACAGCTCGACCCGCCCGCCCCGGTCGGGGCGGACCTGCTGGCCGATCACGGACAGCAGGGTGGTCTTGCCGGAGCCGTTGCGCCCCACGAGTCCGTAGATCCGGTCCGGGGTGAGGTCGAGGTCGACGCCGTCGAGGGCCCGGGTCTCCCGGTAGGTGCGGGAGACGCCGCGCAGGGCGACGATGGGGGCTGGCGTGCCGTTCATGGGGTGGACTCCTGACGGGTCGGTGCGGCGGCCTCGGACCGGCCGAGGGCGGAGCGGACGAGGTCGAGGACGTCCCCCGGCGGGAGCCGGAGGGAGTGCGCCTCGGTGACGAGCGGTGCCACGTAGCGGTCGGCGAACTCCTGCCGCCGCTGCTCGAGGAGCCGTTCCCGGGCGCCGGCGGCGACGAACATGCCGATGCCGCGGCGCTTGTAGAGGATCCCCCGGTCCACGAGCCGGTTGACGCCCTTGCCGGCGGTGGCCGGGTTGATCCGGTAGAAGGCGGCGAACTCGTTGGTGGACGGGACCTGGGTCTCCTCCGGATAGGCGCCCGCGAGGATGTCGGCGCAGATCCGTTCGGCGATCTGCTGGAAGATCGGGCGGTCGTCGGCGATCACGGCCCTCCCCCTCACTGGTTCATTAGTTATGTAACTAACCATGGCACCTGGACCGGTGCTGCGCAAGGGGTGCTGAAAATTCCCGTCCGGGGCAGCCGGTAACGTGGGGCCCATGAGGATCGCCACCTGGAACGTGAACTCCGTCCGCGCCCGCGCCGATCGTGTGGAGGCGTGGCTGCAGCGCTCGGACGTGGACGTCCTGGCCATGCAGGAGACCAAGGCGAAGGACGACAACTTCCCCTGGGAGCTCTTCGAGTACATGGGCTACGACGTCGCCCACTTCGGCCTCAGCCAGTGGAACGGCGTGGCGATCGCCTCCCGGGTGGGCCTCGAGGACGTCGAGCGCACCTTCCCGGACCAGCCGGCCTTCGGCAAGCCCGGCGAGGAGCCCGTGCAGGAGGCCCGGGCGATCGGCGCCACGTGCGCCGGCGTGCGCGTCTGGTCCCTCTACGTCCCCAACGGCCGCGGCCTGGAGGACCCGCACATGCCCTACAAGCTGGAGTGGCTGCGCGTGCTCAAGGACCACGCCAAGCAGTGGGTCGACGAGGACTCCACGGCGCAGGTCGCCCTGGTGGGCGACTGGAACGTGGCCCCGCAGGACGAGGACGTGTGGGACATGCAGTTCTTCCTCGACAACGGCCTGACCCATGTCAGCGCGCCCGAGCGCGCAGCCTTCCGCGCCTTCCTCGAGGAGGCCGGCTACCTGGACGTGGTCCGCCCCCGGCACCCCGGCCCGGGCGTCTACACGTACTGGGACTACAAGGGCCTGCGCTTCCCGAAGAAGGAGGGCATGCGCATCGACTTCCAGCTCTACTCCCCCGCCCTGGCCGGCCGCGTCACCGACGCGTCGATCGACCGCGAGGAGCGCAAGGGCAAGGGCGCCTCGGACCACGCCCCCGTCGTCGTCGAGATCGCCTGAGCCGCCGTGGCCCAGCTGCTGCAGGTCGGCCGGACGTTCCGCTCGGCCACCGGGATCCCCCACCAGTTCGCCCTGCGGGTGTACGTGCCCGCCGAGGAGCTCGATGCCGTGTACGCCCCGCTGGTGCCCCGGGCCCTGTCCCCCGAGGAGGCCGGGGTCAACGAGCTGACCGAGCAGCTCGCCCGCCTGGCCGAGCCGGGCCAGGAGCCCCTGCCCCCGGCCGTGGAGCCGCTGTGGACCCTGCCGTTCTCCGCGGCGCCGCGGGGCCGGGACATGCTCGCGGCCGGGGTCGGGGACTTCCCCGTCTACCACCCCCCGCAGCGGCTGCGGCGCTCGCTGCGGCTCGTGGCGCTCGCCGAGGAGGAGGGCGGCCAGCCCCTGCCCAACCTGCTCATCCCCGAGGACGCCGTCCGGGCCGCGGGCGATCGCGTGAGCCGGGAGCACTTCGTGCCCGTGCACGCGCGCCAGTCGGCGTTCACCGTCCCCATGGCGTGGTTCTCCCTCTTCACCGCTCAGGACCACGCCGAGAGCTTCCACCACGGCAACCGTGTGCACCGGTGCGCGGTGCCGATGGACCTCGCGACCCGTCGCGTGGTGCGCGCCGCGCAGGTGGTGGAGGACGCGGGCGGCGAAGACCTCGAGGACCTCGCCGAGGACCTCACGCACCTGGGCCGGTGGCTCGGGGCGTTCTCCGCCAACTCCCTCGTGGTCCTGCACTACGGCTCGCTCGCTGACCCGTTCCAGCCGGACGAGAGCCCGCAGGACTTCTCGGACGCCGTGGAGCTGCTGGCCGCGCGGGACGCCCACGGCGCCGCCGTGGCGTTCCGCCGGCTCATGCACCGCTGGCTGCGCCTCGCGCACCTGGAGAGCGCCAGCTGACACCCGACCAGGGCCGGGCGGCGTCCTGCGCGGCGCGCCGGATGGCGTGCAACGCACCCAGGGCCATCTCGTCGAAGTGGCCCTGGACGGCGGTGAGGAGGTCACGGACGCTGAGCGGGTGCTCCGTGCTCGGCGCACCAGGGACCGATCCGGGCCCCTCCGGGGTGCGACGAGGATCACGCCCGAGACGCCGGACTTCGCCGGGACGCGCGGGGACTCGACAGTTGCCCATGTCGTAGGGGTACACTCTGGTCCTTCCGTGCAGGGCACCCTCTGCACAGCACCACCCCGTTCCAGGAGGACGCACCACATCATGGCCACCGATTACGACGCCCCGCGCACCCGGCCCGAGGACGAGCCGGCCAACGAGTCCCTGGAGGCGATCCAGGTCCAGCGCAGCGCCACCACCCAGACCGCGGTCATCGACGCCGAGGACTTCGACACCNTCCCTGGAGGCGATCCAGGTCCAGCGCAGCGCCACCACCCAGACCGCGGTCATCGACGCCGAGGACTTCGACACCGCCGAGGGCATCGACCTGCCCGGCGCCGACCTCTCCCACGAAGAGCTCACCGTGGCCGTCATCCCGGAACAGGTCGACGAGTTCACCTGCGCCTCCTGCTTCCTGGTCCGGCACCGCTCCCAGCTGGCCCGCCAGTCCGGCGAGACGCGGTACTGCACCGACTGCGAGGGCTGAGCGGACCGCTCCGTCAGGCCCGCGCCCCGGTGCCGCCGCACCCCGTGATAGAACAGGCCGGTGCGCCCGTCCACCCCGCCCCCTGACCGTTCCGCCGTCCCGCCCCGCGTGCCGGGGTGGCTGGTGGTGCTCGCGGTGGCGGTCGTGGCGGTCAATCTCCGCCCCGGGGCCACCTCCGTGGGGCCCGTGCTCGCGGAGGTGCAGCAGGGACTGGGGCTGAGCCCCACGATGGCCGGGGTGCTGACCGCCCTGCCCGGGCTCACGTTCGCCGCGGCGGGGGCGTGCGCGGCCGCGCTCTCGCGCAGGACCGGCATCAGCGGCGCCGTCACCGCCGGCCTGGTCCTGGTCGCCGCCGGGCTGCTGGCCCGGTCGGTCACGGGATCGGTGCCGGTGTTCCTGCTCCTGTCCGTGCTGGGCTTCGCCGGCATGGCCGTCGGCAACATCCTGGTGCCGGCGTTCATCAAGCGCCACGGGGGCCGGCGCACGGCGGCGCTGAACTCCCTCTACACGACCGGCCTGGCCGTCGGCGCCACGCTGCCCCTGCTGGCGGCCGGGCCGCTGGCCGCCAGCGGGCCCGACGGGTGGCGTGCCGCACTGGGCCTGTGGGGCCTCGTGGCCCTGGCCGCCGTGGTCCCCTGGGTCCTGGTCACCGTCCGCGACCGGCGCGAGCCCGCCACGACCCCCGGCCGCGCCCTGCGTCCCGGCCGCGGCACCTCGATCCTCCGCTCCCGCACCGCCGTGGCGCTGTGCGTCTACTTCGGCATCCAGTCGATGCACGCCTACGTCCAGTTCGGCTGGGTGGCCCAGATCTACCGCGACGGCGGCCTGGGCCAGGCCCAGGCCGGGCTGATGGCCGCCCTCATCGCCGCCATGGGCATCCCGGGAGGGCTCCTCATGCCCGTCCTGGTGGCCCGCTCACCGCACCTGCGGCGGTGGATCGTGGGCCTGGGCGTCTGCATGGTCGCCGGCTACTCCGGCCTGCTGCTGGCGCCCGCCACCACACCCTGGGCCTGGGCCCTGCTCCTGGGGGTGGGCGGCTTCGCGTTCCCCACCGCCCTGGCCCTGCTCACGGCCCGCTCCCGGGACCCCCGGGTGACCGCGCAGCTGTCCGGGTTCACCCAGCCGGTGGGCTACCTGCTCGCGGCGGCCGGGCCCTTCGCCGTCGGCGCCCTGCACGAGGCCACCGGCAGCTGGACCGTTCCCCTGCTGCTGCTGATGGGCACCGCGGTGCTCCTCGTCGTCGCCGGCGGCGTCGCGGCCGCGCCCCGCTTCGTCGACGACGAGATCGCGGGCCTGGACGGGCCGTAGCGGCCCGGTGCGGCCCGTTGCCAGGGGCTATCGTGACCGCATGACTGATCAGGGTGCAGGACGAGTGCTCACCGCCGGACTCGTCGGATACGGCATGGCCGGGCGGGACTTCCACGGGGACCTGCTGCGGCGGGCCGGTGGGCGGGTCACCGACGTCGTCACCGGCGACCCGGAGCGGGCCGCCCGCGCGGGCGCCGACTGGCCCGGGGTGCAGGTGCACCGGGACCTGCCCGGGCTGCTCGAGCGCTCGCGGCCCGACGTGCTGGTCGTCGCCTCGCCCACGGGGCTGCACGTGGAGCACGCGCTGGCCGGCCTGGAGGCCGGGATCCCCGTGGTGGTCGACAAGCCGCTGGCCATGGACCACGAGGGCGCGGTGGCCGTGGTCCGCCGCGCCGAGGAGACCGGGACCCCGCTGACGGTCTTCCACAACCGGCGCTGGGACAGCGAGCAGCTGACCCTGGCCCGGGTGCTCGCCGAGGGGCACCTCGGGGACGTGCACCGGTTCGAGCGCCGCTGGGAGCGGTGGCGCCCGGTGCCCAAGGACCGGTGGCGGGAGAACGCGGTCGGCCGGGGCGGCGGGCTGCTGCTCGACCTCGGTCCGCACCTCGTGGACGCGGCGATCCAGCTGTTCGGGCCGGTGGCCGCGGTGCGGGCCGAGCTGCGCGCGCTGACGACCCCGGCCGAGGACGACGTCTTCCTGGCCCTGGACCACGCCTCGGGCACGATCAGCCACCTGTGGGCCGGGAGCCTCGTGGGGGCGCCGGGGCCCCGGACCCGGGTGCTCGGCTCGGCCGGCGCCTACCTCGTGGCCGGGCACGCCGACAGCCCCGGCCCCTTCGACCTGCTGGACCCCGGGGAGGGCATGACGGGTCTGCTCGTCCGGGGCACCGGGACCGATTCCGTGCCCACCGCCCCCGGCGAGCCCGCCGACTTCTACCGGGCCGTGGCCCGGTGGCTCCTCGGCGACGGCGAGGCCCCCGTGGACCCGTGGGACGCCGTGGCCGTCGCCGCGGTGCTGGACGCGGCCCGGCGCAGCGCCCGCACGGGGGCGCGGGAGGTGCCCGCAGCGCCCTGAGCGCGGCGCACCGCGCCGAGGACGCAGCCGAGGACGCGCTCGAGGGGTCGTGCACCCGTGGCCGCGCGGTAGCGCAGGACGCCGGGGACCGCCCCGGCGTCCGCCAGCGGCTCCCCGCGGGCGAAGCCGGCCCACAGCCGCCGGAGGCGCCGGCCGTGGGCCTGGACGTCCTCCCACGGGGCCCCGGCGAGCAGCCCGGTGCCGGCCCATGCGGCCTCGTCGCCGAACAGGAGCGGGAGGTCGACCGTGTGGGCGGATCCGTACGGGCTGCCCGGCGCGCTCCAGGTGAGCAGGTAGGTGTGGGCGCGGCCTCCGGCCCGGGCGTGCCGGGCGGCGAACCGGCGGACGGCCCGGCCGTGGACGGCCGCGGTCACGTGCCCCACGACGGCGCGGCGGAGCACGGGGCCGAGCAGCGGGACGCGGGTGACCCGGTGGAGGAGGGGCAGCGTGGGCAGGTAGAGCCGGGCCTCCTCGGCGGTGTGGCCGATGAGCACGTCGATGTGCGGGGCCACGCGGTCCCAGGCCGCCTCGACGCCCTCCTCGGCGGGCAGGGGGTGGTGGCCGTACTGGGTGCCGAACGGCATCCGGCCCCGGAGCCCGAAGGAGGACGCGCCGGCCTCGACCTCGGCCTGCAGCGCCACCACCTCCGCGGCCGGCGTCCCCGCGGTGACAGCACCGGCCGCGCCCGCCATCGCCGCGGTCATCGCCGCCCGGCCGCGGGCGATGCCCAGCGGAGGGCTCTGCAGGATGGCCCGGCGGAACAGCAGCTCCGCGCCCGGGACGGCCATGAGATGGGCCACGGCGTCGCCCCCGGCGGACTGGCCGAACACGGTCACCCGGTCCGGGTCGCCGCCGAAGGCCGCGATGTTGCGCCGCACCCAGCGCAGGGCCTCTAGCTGGTCGAGCAGACCGAGGTTGGCGGGGCGGCCCCGGCCCGCGCCGAGGTAGCCGAACAGTCCCAGCCGGTAGGTGACGCTCACGACCACGACCCGCTGCTCGGCGACCAGGGGGCGGGGATCCATGATCGGGGCGTCCCCGGCCCCGGTGGTGTAGGAGCCGCCGTGGATCCAGACCATCACCGGCAGCCGTTCCGCCGGCCCCCGCTCGAGGGGCAGGGTCACCGACAGCCGCTGGCAGTGCTCGTCCCGCGGGAGCCCGGCGAGGGTGTCGCCGAGGACCCCGGTGAGGAAGGGTGAGTGCGCCTGGGGGCAGGCCGGGGCCGGGCGGGTGGCGTCGAACGGTTCCTCCCGGTCCGCGACCGGGACGGGCGCGGCGAACCGGTCCGCCGTGGCGTACGGGATCCCGGTCGCCCGGACGACGTCGCCGTCGACCCGGCCGCGCACCGGCCCGCAGGGAGGCGCGAACGCGCGCGTCGGAGTGGTCATGCCCTCTTCTACCACGCGGCCCGCCCGGGACGGGGGCGGGCCGGCTTCCGCGAACGCGGCTGCGCCCGGCGCACCGCGCCCGGGGCGCCCGTCGCCCGCCCTGGGTAGATTGGACCGTCGACCGACAGGAGCCCGCCCATGACCGCACACCCGCAGCGCCCGGCGCCGCTCCGCGTCCGCGCGCACGCCCGCACGACGACCACCGACGTGCCGGTCGCACCGTGCGCGGCACCGTGAGCCGCGCCGTGGGGCGCACGGGGCGCCACGCCGGCCTCGGCGTCGCGGCCATCCTGCTCACCGCGGTCCTGTGGGGCACGACCGGGACCGCGGCGACCTTCGCCCCCGGCGCGGGTCCGCTGGCGATCGGGGCCGCCGCCCTGGGCGTGGGCGGGCTGCTGCAGGCGGCGATCGCCCTGCCCGCCCTGCGCCGCTCGCGGCGGGCGCTGCGCTCGCACGCCGGGCTGGTGGCGGCCGGGGCCGCGGCCGTGGCCGTCTATCCGCTGGCGTTCTACAGCTCGATGCACCTGGGCGGCGTCGCGATCGGCACGGTCGTCTCCCTGGCCTCCGCGCCGCTGGCCTCGGGCGTCCTGGAGCGCGTCCTCGAGCGCCGCCCCCTGAGCCGGTGGTGGATGACCGCCGCGCTCCTGGGCGTCCTCGGCAGCGGCCTGCTGTGCCTGTCGAGGGCTGGCGGGTCCGGGGCCTCGGCCGCGGACACCGCCGCCGGCATCGGGCTCGGACTGGTGGCCGGGGCGACGTACGCGCTCTACTCGTGGGTGGTGCACCGGCTGATGGGCCACGGGGTGGGGCGCGCGGCCTCGATGGGCGCCGTCTTCGGCGCCGGCGGGGCGCTCCTGCTCCCGGTCCTCGCCCTCACGGGGGCGCCCCTGCTGGCCTCGGGGCAGGCGTTCGCCGTGGCCGCGTACATGGCGCTGGTGCCGATGTTCCTCGGGTACTTCCTGTTCGGCGTGGGACTCGCCCGGGTGCGCCCGAGCACGGCGACGACCCTCACCCTGACCGAACCGGCCGTCGCGGCGGTCCTGGCCGTCGTCGTCGTCGGCGAACGGCTGACGGGCGCCGGCTGGACCGGGCTGGCGGTCCTCGCCGCCGCGCTCGTCGTCCTGGCCCTCGCCCCCACCAACGTGGTCGTGCACCGGCCGGGCGGTCCCGGCCGGACACCGGCCGCCCCAGCGCCGGCCGCCGTGACACCGCGCCCGGGGACTGACTAGGTTGGGGACGCCCCCGCACCGGAGCCGCCCGCACCGGACACCCCCGACGAAGCACCCGAGGAGCACCCCCATGACGCAGCAGGTCAGCCAGTCCCCCGCCACCGAGGAGGGCGAGTGGTGGCGCTCCGCGGTGATCTACCAGATCTATCCCCGGTCCTTCAACGACTCCGACGGTGACGGTCTGGGCGACCTGCCCGGGATCGTCGACCGGCTGGACTACCTCGCGGACCTCGGCGTGGACGCCCTGTGGCTGTCCCCGTTCTACGTCTCGCCGCAGCACGACGCCGGCTACGACGTCTCCGACTACCGGGACGTCGACCCCCGCTTCGGCACCCTGGAGGACTTCGACCGGATGCGCGCCCGGATGGCGGAGCTCGGGATGCGGCTGATCGTGGACCTGGTGCCCAACCACACCTCGAGCGAGCACGAGTGGTTCCGGGCCGCCGTGGCCGCCGGGCCCGGCAGCCCGGAGCGGGACCGGTACATGTTCCGGGACGGCCGGGGCGAGCACGGGGAGCTGCCGCCGAACAACTGGCGCTCCGTGTTCGGCGGCGAGGCCTGGACCCGGCTGCCGGACGGGCAATGGTACCTGCACCTGTTCGACAGCACCCAGCCGGACCTCAACTGGGAGAACCCGGAGGTGTGGGAGGAGTTCCGCTCCGTCCTGCGCTTCTGGCTGGACCGGGGCGCGGACGGCTTCCGCGTGGACGTGGCCCACGGCCTCGTGAAGGCCGAGGGGCTGCCGGACTGGGACCACCAGGTGCACATGGTCGAGGGCGAGCACGACGCGCGGGAGCACGACGCCCCGGACACCCCGCTGAGCACCGGCAGCCCCTACTTCGACCAGGACGGCGTGCACGAGGTCTACCGCGACTGGCACCGGGTGGTCGCCGAGTACGACGGCGACCGGATGCTGGTGGCCGAGGCGTGGGTCGAGCCGGCGCACCGGCTGGCGATGTACGTCCGCTCCGACGAGATGCACCAGGCGTTCAACTTCGACTTCCTGGTGGCCGGGTGGGACTGGGCCCGGATGTCCCGGGCCATCGAGGACTCCCTGGCGGAGTCGGCGAACGTCGGCGCGCCCACCACGTGGGTGCTGTCCAACCACGACACCGTCCGGCACGTCTCCCGCTTCGGGCTCACGGACCCCATCGCCTACCCCAAGGGGATCGACGCGGACAGCGAGCAGCCCGACCACGAGCAGGGCCTCGCCCGCGGCCGCGCCGCCGCGCTGGTGGAGCTGGCCCTGCCCGGCTCCGCCTACCTGTACCAGGGGGACGAGCTGGGCCTGCCCGACCACACCCGCCTGCCCGCCGAGCTGCGCCAGGACCCGGCGTTCGCCCGGACCGGGGGCGAGGAGATCGGCCGCGACGGCTGCCGGGTCCCGCTGCCCTGGGCCGCGGGAGAGCCCGGCCACGGCTTCGGGGCCGACCCGTGGCTGCCGCAGCCCGAGGAGTTCGCGCAGCTCGCGGCGGACCGGCAGGTGGGGGTCCCCGACTCCACGCACACGGTGTACCGCACGGCGCTGCGGGTGCGCCGGGAGCTCGGTCTCGGCCGCGGCTCCTTCGCGTGGCACGCGAGCCACGACGCCGCGACGGGCCTGCTGTCCTTCGTGAACACCACCGGCGCAGGGGAGCGGGTCCTCGTGGCGGCGAACCTGGGCGGCGCCCCCGTCCCCCTGCCCGCCGGAGAGCCGCTCGTGCTCAGCAGCCGGGACGCCGTGCAGGACGGCGTCCTGCGGCCCGAGCGGGCCGTGTGGTGGCGCCTGGCCCCCTGAGCCGTCCTGCCGGCCCTCGGGGCCCCGGCCTCGGGGGCCCCCCGGCCTCGGGGAACCCGGCGGTCCTGGCGCACGGCGTGCGGCGCCGCACGCCGGCACGCCGCGGACGACCGCTCGTCGCGGACGCCCGGTCGGCGCGCCGGTCAGTGGCTGGTGCGCCCCCGGCCCGACACGAGCGCCGGCGCCACCAGCCGGTCCGCGAGCACGCCGGTGACCACGGAGTACACCGCCTTGTGCAGGACGTCCACGGCCTGCTCGCCGGCCGGCCAGGACGACGGCGGGGCCCCGACCCCCGTCGCGTTCTCCACGGTCTGGTCGAAGGCCAGCCGCACCACCGTGTGCCAGGCGTTCGCGTGCGGACCCCGGATGCCGGTCACGGCCCACACGCCGCGCAGGGCGCCGAGGGCGGCGCCCGTGCCGTAGTGCATGGCGGAGTTCCAGCCCGTGGGCTGCTCGCGGTCCCCGGGGTGGCGCCCCAGCAGGGTGAGCAGGGCGCGCGCGGGGACGTAGGAGTCCGGCCGGTGGGTGAGCGCCTGCTCCGCCTTCTCCCCCAGCACCATCAGAGCGGCCCCCGCGATCCCCGCCGCGGCGCCGGTCGCCGCGGCCCGTCCGAGCGCGCTCGTCCGCGCGGGGCCGGTCACGGCCGCCCCTGCTCGTCGCCGGGCCGCTCGGCGCCCAGTCCCTGCTGCTCCAGGTCGCGGTCGAGCTCGGCGCCGGGCTCGACGACCACGCCGTCCTCGCGCTGGTCGTCGACCGGCCCGTGCCCCGGTTCCTGCTCGCGTCGGTGCTCGGTCATGTCGGCTCCTCCCGTCGGGGCCACCCGGGCCGGGCGACCTGCCCCCCAGTCTAGACAGGCTGCTGATCAGTTCGAGGGGGTGGGCTCCGCGCACGCCCGGCGGAGCCAGTCGCCGACCGGCGCGAGCGTCCGCTGCAGATCGGCCAGCTCGGCGGGCTGCACGGACGAGCCCGCGGCGTCCAGGGCGGCCACGGCGTCCTCGAACGCGGGGCGCAGCTCGGCGGGCAGCCGGGAGGTGAGGTCCCGCACGGAGGCAGCCGCCCCCTGGGGGCGGAAGTGGGGGTCCGGCTCGTCGCCGGACAGCGGCACGAGGGTCAGCGCCGTGTAGGCGCTCGCCACGTCGAAGCAGGCCTCCGGTTCCGCGGTGGGCCCGGCCGGCACCGGGGCGGGCGAGCCCGCGGTCGGCTCGAGGACGAGCCCGGAGGACTGCGGGCCGGCGCCGCAGCCAGTGAGCGCCAGCAGGCTCAGGGCGGTCAGCGCGGCCGCTGCTGCCCCGCGTGGGCTCGGGCGACGGGGATACCGGGTCACGGCTCCCAGGGTAGGGAGCGAACCTCCGTGTCCGCTGGCAGCGGGCGGCAGGGCCCCCGGCACGAAGAAACCGCCGGCCCCTCGAGGGGACCGGCGGTTTCCGCGGTGGCTCCGACCGGCGTCGATCCGGTGACCTTACGATTTTCAGTCGTACGCTCTACCAACTGAGCTACAGAGCCCCGGCACATCCGCAGCGGATATGCCGCGACGGCGCCGCATCGACTCGATGAACGCCGTCTGAGCGACCCTGACGGGACTTGAACCCGCGACCTCCGCCGTGACAGGGCGGCACGCTAACCAGCTGCGCTACAGGGCCTTGCTGTTTCCAACGAGGACTGATCTTACCAGCATTCCTCGCCGGTTGTGCAAATCGGTGGGCGGACCCTCCGATCGCGTACCCCCAACGGGATTCGAACCCGTGTCGCCGCCGTGAAAGGGCGGTGTCCTAGGCCACTAGACGATGGGGGCCGGACACCCGCGTCGACGACCACGACCTCGGCGACCGAGGACCGTGACACGGGAGAAACCGAGTACAGCTTAGAGGCTCGCGCGGATCCCGCACAATTCCCGCACTGCCCCCGGGGACCCAGCCGGCGCCCGGGCTCGTGGGGTAGGAAGGAGAGCGTGATCGAGATGACCCGCGAGGAGTTCGACGGCGCCGTCGACGACGCCATCGACCTGATCCCGGACGCCCTGTTCCGGGCGATGGACAACGTGGTGATCCTGGTCGAGGAGGAGCCGCCGGAGCACTCCCCCGGGCTGCTCGGCCTCTACGAGGGCGTGCCCCTGACCGCCCGGGACGGCGGGTGGGGCGCCGGCTCCCTGCCGGACCGGATCTTCGTCTACCGGGGTCCGCTGCAGCGCATGTGCGCGGAGCGCGAGGAGCTCGTGGAGGAGATCACGGTGACCGTCATCCACGAGGTCGCCCACCACTTCGGCATCGACGACGAGCGCCTGCACGAACTGGGGTGGGGCTGAGCCGGCCCGCTCAGGCGTCCCAGGGGCGGATGTCGTCGGAGTCGAAGTCCTTGCGGGTCTCGATCCGCTCGTCGTAGCGGTCCGGGACGATCAGCACGGGTCCCGCGGCGTTGTGCAGCACGCCCTGCGAGGTGGAGCCCAGGAGCATCCCCGCGAAGCCGCCCCGGCCGCGCGTGCCCATCACCACGAGCCCGTTGCGCCGGGTCTGCTCGACCAGCACCTGCACCGGCGCGCCGTCCGCGAGCTCCGAGCCGATCTGCAGGTCGGGGAACCAGCTCTCGAGCCAGGCGACGCCGCCGTTGAGCGCCCGCGCGACGTCGTCGTACATCACCTCGAAGTCCACCGCCGTGGGCATCCACGCGAGCGCCCCGCTCACGGGCGGGAGCGCGCACAGCACCGTCAGGGGCACGCCGAGCAGGCGCGCCTCCTCCGCGGCGTAGAGCATGGCCGCCCGGGCCTGGGTGGAGCCGTCCGACCCGACGACCACGCGGTCCACGAGGGCCCGGGTGCTCGTGAGCTCCTCCGCGCCCAGGTGCTGCTGCGCCCACGGCAGGGGGACCACGCCCGTGGGGCACTTCGAGTGCGCCGGCACCGCCGTGGAGACCGTGCCGAGCAGCCGGCCCAGCAGACCGCCCCGGCCGCGGGAGCCGAGGACCAGCAGCTCCGCCGTGCGGCTCAGCTCGAGCAGGGCCCCGGAGGGGTCCCCGGTCTCGACGGTCGCCCGCAGCTCGACCCCCACGTCACGGACCTGGTCCGCCGCGTGGTTCAGCAGCTCCTCGACGCCCTGGGTGAGGGCGGCCTCGTCCACGGTGGCGTAGCCGGTGTCGAACCCAGAGCCGGAGAACACGGGCAGGCTGTACGCGGTGACCAGCCGCACCGGACGACCGCGGCGGCGGGCCTCCCGGGCCGCCCACCGCAGCGCCCCGAGGCTCTGCTCGGAGCCGTCGATGCCCACGACGATCTCCCCCGTGGCGTCGAGGGACCGGCTCTGCCCGCCGCCCGAGGGGACGCGGTCGCGCACCGCCTCCTCGCCCAGCGTGGTCTCGTGGGGCTCCTCGCGCTCCCGGTCCGGGGACGGGTGATCGGTCATGGTGCTGCCTCCTGTGCGCGTCCTCGGTCCGCGGTGCTCCGGATCCCGCCGCGGGCTTCGCCTCCGATGGTACGCGCGGCGGGGCCGCAGGACGGGGTCGTCGAGGGCGCCGGAGCGCCCTCGGGATGACATGATGAGGGCGCACTGTGCACCTGCCTGCGAGGAAGGACGGTCCCGCCGATGAGCGAGGTCTCGCTGCCCGACGCCCTGCCCGGCGAGACCGGGACGAGAGAGTGGGCCACGTGGGGCAGGACGCACTCCGTCACCCCCCGGCACGTGCTGCGCCCCACCTCCGTCCCGGAGCTCGCGGAGGGCGTCGCCGCCGCCGTGCGCCGCGGACTGGGCGTGCGCGCGGTGGGCTCCGGGTGCAGCTTCTCGGCCCTGCCCCTGGCCCCCGACGTCATGGTCGACCTCTCCGGGCTGTCCGGGCTGCCGGCCGTCGACCGGGAGAACCAGCGGGTCACGGTCCTCGCGGGCACCACGATCCGTGACCTGAACCAGGAGCTGGACGCCCACGGGCTGGCCGTGACCAACCTGCCGGACAGCGACTGGCAGACGGTCGCCGGCGCCGTCTCGACCGGCACCCACGGGACCGGCCTGGCCTTCGGCTCCCTCTCCCAGCAGGTGGTGGCCCTGAGCCTGGTCACGGCCGACGGCGAGCTGGTGGAGTGCTCCGCCGAGCAGCGCCCCGAGCTGTTCCAGGCCGCGCGCGTGGGCCTGGGCGCCATGGGGGTCCTCGCGAGCGTCACCCTGGTGTGCGAGCCGACGTTCCGGCTGCACGCGGCGGAGCTCAAGGAGCCCCTCGGCCAGCTCGTGGACACCCTGGGCAGCCGGATGGCCGGGGCCGACCACTTCGAGTTCTTCTGGACGCCGGGCACCGCCACCGCCCAGACCCGGATCCTCACGCGCCTGCACAAGCTCCCGGACTCCTACACCCGGCCCGGCTCCCCCGTGGCCCGCACCGTGCGCCGGCTCGACGACGCCCTGCTGCGCAACACCCTCACCGCGGGGCTCAACCAGCTGGCCACGGCCCTGCCGCGCTCCACGCCGGGGCTCAACCGGCTCGACGCCCTCACGAACAGCCCGCGGCAGTACAGCGACCTGTCCTTCCGGGTGTTCACCGTGCCGCGCCGGACCCGGTTCGTCTCCTCCGAGTACGCCCTGCCGGTCGAGGAGCTCGTCGTGGCCTTCCGGGAGCTGCAGACGCTCATCGAGCGGCGCGACTACTCGTTCTCGCTCCCGGTGGACGTGCGCTGCGCCGCGGCCGAGGACGCCTGGCTCGCCCCCGCCCACGGCCGGGAGACCGGCTGGATCGCGCTGCGGCAGTACTGGCGCCGGTACGACCCGAAGGTGTTCGCCGCGGCCGAGGAGATCTTCGTGGCCCACGGCGGCCGCCCCCACTGGGGCACCGTGCACACGCAGGACGCCGAGTACCTGCGCTCCGTGTACCCGCGGTTCCAGGACTTCCTCGACGCCCGGGCGTCCGTGGACCCGGACGGGGTGTTCCTCAACGACCACGTCCGCGGGCTGCTGGGCCTGTAGGCCCGGAGTCCGGCAACGCGAGGGGTCCGGCAACGCGAGGGGTCCGGCAACGCGAGGGGCCGCGCCCGGCAGGACGCGGCCCCTCGCGGCCCGGCACGGCGGTGCGTGCGGTGCTGCGGCTCAGACGGGCGAGGAGACCGGCTCCGCCACGCCCTCGCGGGAGACGCTGACCATCTCCTCGCGCTCGACCACCTTGACGCGCTCGCGCGGGTTGCCCTCGGCGTCGTGCGAGGACTGGCCGAGGCCCTGCTCGTACTCGTCGAGGGCCAGCCACCCCTCCCAGGTGGTGTACTCGACGCCGCGGGCCTCGAGCACGTCGTTGACGGACGCGGGGTCCGGGCGGGTGGCGCCCGGCAGCACGGCGCGGTCCTCCAGGAGGTGGGTGACCGTCTCGAGGGCGTCGGACTTGGTGGCGCCGATCAGCCCGACCGGACCGCGCTTGATCCACCCGGTCGCGTAGAGGCCGTGCAGCACGGTCCCGTCCTCGGCCAGCACGCGGCCCTCGGCGTTGGGGATCACGCCGCGGCCGTCGTCGAACGGCAGCTCGGGCAGGCGGGAGCCGAGGTAGCCCACCGCGTGGTAGACGGCCTGCACCGGGTAGTCGACGTACTCGCCGGTCCCGGACACGGAGCCGTCGCCGTTGAGGCGCGTCCGCTCCATGCGCAGCCCCGTGACCCGGCCGTCCTCCCCCAGCACCTCGCGGGGACTCTGCAGGAAGTGCAGGTGCAGCCGCCGGGAAGCGGTCTTCGGGGAGTCGTCGGCCCGCCACTTCTCGAGGGTCTTGACCATGACCTTGACCTGGTTGTTCTCGGCGATCGCCAGCTCGGAGCCCTCGTCGTACTGGAAGTCCTCGTCGTAGACGACGATGTCGACGTCCCGCGACTTGGCGAGCTCGCGCAGCTCGAGGGGGGTGAACTTCACCTGGGCGGGGCCGCGGCGGCCGAAGATGTGCACGTCCGTGACCGGGGACGCCTTGAGCCCCTGGTAGACGTTGCCGGGGATCTCGGTGAGGAGCATGTCGTCGGCGTGCTTGGACAGCACGCGGGCGACGTCGAGGGCCACGTTGCCGTTGCCGATGACCGCGATCTCGCGGGCCTCGAGCGGCCAGGTGCGCGGGAAGTCCGGGTGGCCGTCGTACCAGGCCACGAACTCGGCGGCCCCGTGCACGCCCCGGAGGTCGTTGCCGGGGATGTTCAGCGGGGCGTCGTAGACGGCTCCGGTGGCGAAGATCACGGCGTCGTAGTGGGCGCCGAAGTCGGCGAGGGTCAGGTCCCGGCCGAACTCCACGTTGCCGAAGAAGCGGATGTCGCCGCGCCCCAGGATGGCGCGCAGCGCGGTGATGATGCCCTTGATCCGGGGGTGGTCGGGGGCCACGCCGTAGCGGATGAGGCCGAACGGGGTCGGGTAGCGGTCGAACAGGTCGATGCTGACCTCGAGCTCCCCGTTCTTCACGGGCTCGGACTTGGTGAGCATGTCCGCGGCGTAGATGCCGGCCGGACCGGCGCCGATGATGGCGACGCGCAGGGGGCGGGTGGTGGTGTCAGCCACGTGGCTTCCTTTCGATTGCGCGCACGGCGTCCGCCGCGCGCATCGTAGACCGGGTACAAGGGTAGTGAATCCGGCGCAGAATCTCCTGGGTGCGGAGACTCACGAGCGGTGGCCGAGCAGCCCTCGCCCGCGCAGCAGGCGCCGTTCCACGGGGTTGAAAAAGAGCAGCTCCACGAGGATGCCCACGACGAGGATCGACAGCACGGCGACCATCACCACCGCCATGTTGGAGACCGTCCGCCCCTGCTCCAGCAGGGAGCCGAGGCCGAACCCGATGGAGCCGCCGATCGCGATGAGCTCGGCGCCCATGAGCGAGCGCCAGGAGAAGGCCCACCCCTGCTTGAGCCCGGCGAGGTACCCGGGCAGGGCGGCGGGGAGCACGACCTTGCTGGCCATGGTCCACCCCCGGGCGCCGAGCACGTGCCCGGCGCGGCGCAGCTGCGGCGGGATCTGGTCCACGCCCGCGAGCATGCCGTTGATGATGGAGGGGATGGCGCCCATGAGCACCACGAAGTACACCGTGGCGTCGGACAGGCCGAACCAGATGATCGCGGCGGGCACCCAGGCGATCGAGGGCAGCACCTGCAGCCCGGAGATGATCGGGCCCACGGCGTTGCGCAGCCCACGCCACTGGGCGATGAGCAGCCCCAGCGGCGTGGCGACCGCCGCCGCCACCAGGAAGCCGCTGATCCCCCGCCACAGGCTCGTTCCCAGGGCGCCCAGCACGGTGCCGTCGCCGACCAGCGCGCCGAACTGCCGCGCGACGTCCAGCGGGCCGGGCACGACGTCGGGGCGGGTGCCCAGGAGCGCGACGAGCAGCTGCCACAGCAGCAGGCCGGCCACCAGGGCGACCAGGGGCGGGGCGACCTTGGTGCGCAGCACTTCGCCCACCGAGGTCTTCCGGGTGCGCTCGGTCTGCAGCGCGTCGAGCCCGGCGAGCTCCTCACCGGTCCCGGCCGGGTCGCCGGCCCGGTCCGGGGCGGGTCCGGGGACGGCCCGTTCCGCGCCGCGGCGGGGTGCCGGGGGCGCGGGCGCCACCGGCGGCGCGGCCGGGACGCCGGGCAGGGCGGTGTCATTTCGCATGGCGGCTGATCTCCTCGCGCAGACGTGCGGTGATGGTGCGGGTCAGCTCGCCGAGGGTGTCGTCGAGCGACTGCGCGCTGCCCTCGAAGCCGTAGGACTCGGGGTCCTTCCACGGGCGGGTGTCCCACTCCTGGACCACCTGACCGGGGCGGGAGGACATCAGCAGCACCCGCTGGCCCAGCCGCACGGCCTCGGCGACGTTGTGCGTGATGAACACGATCGTCCGGCCGGTGGTGCGCCAGACGCGCAGCAGCTCCTCGTGCAGCAGGTCCCGGGTGATGGCGTCGAGCGCGGAGAACGGCTCGTCCATGAGCAGGACCTCCCGGTCCTGGGCCAGGGCCCGGGCCAGGGCCACCCGCTGGCGCATCCCCCCGGAGAGCTCGTGCGGGCGCTTGTCCGCCGCGTGCGGCAGCCGGACCAGCTCGAGCAGCTCCCCGGCCTGGTCCCGCCGCCGGGCGGTGGGGACCCCGCGCAGCTCGAGGGCCAGCTCGACGTTGCGCCGCGCCGTGAGCCAGGGGAACAGCGCGGCGTCCTGGAACATCAGGGCCGCGCCCTCCGCGGGGACCGTCACGGAGCCCTCCGTCGGCTCCTCGAGACCCGCGACGATGTTCAGCAGGGTGGACTTCCCGCAGCCGGAGGCGCCGAGCAGCGCGACGAACTGCCCGCGCTCCACGTCGAGGTCCACGTCCTGCAGGACGGGGCCGTCCTCGGGGGCGAAGCTCTTGCCGAGGCCGCGGAGCCGGATCGCGGTGGTGGTGCTCATGCGCCCCCCTCCGAGCCGGCGCGGACCCGGTCCAGGACCGTGGTGTCCACGAGCCCCTCGAGCGGGGCCTCCTCCGTGGTCCCCGCCGCCACGCCGTCGGCGAGCAGCTGCGGGTAGGTGTCCGCGAGGGGGTCGGTGGTCCACTCGACGGCCTCGAGCGCACCCGCGACCGTCGCCTCGGGCAGCGTCTCGGTCTGCGCGCTCTCCAGGCCCTCGTTCAGGGTGGAGGCCAGCAGCTCGGGCTCCGCCTCGTGCTCGTGCAGCCAGTCCACGGACCGCTGCAGACCGCGCACGAGCTCCTCGACGGTCTCCGGGTGGCGTTCGAGGTAGTCCTTGCGCACCACCAGGACGGTCGTGGGATAGCGCCCGTCCGCCCAGAGGTCCCGCTCGTCCACGAGGACCCGGGCGCCGTCCTGGACGGCACGGGTGGCCCAGGGCTGGGGCAGCCAGGCGCCGTCCACGCGGCCCTGCCGGAGCATCGAGATGGTCTGGCCGTTGGCCATGGGCGTGATCGCCACGGCGCGGTCCCCCTCGCCGTCGGCGTCGTACTCCTGCTCGGCGAGCCAGGTGCGCAGGGCCACGTCCTGGGTGCCGCCGAACTCGGGGCTCGCCACGGTGCGCCCGGCCAGGTCCTCCGGGCCCGTGACGGCGGGGCGCACCACGAACTGCGCGCCGCCGGAGGCGGCGCCCGCGACCACGGCCAGCGAGCGGCCCTGGGAGCGGACGAAGGAGTTGATCGCCGGGTTGGGGCCCACGAACGCGGCGTCGATCGACCCGGCGTTCATGGCCTCCACCGCTGTGGGGCCGCTGTTGAAGACCTGCGCGGACAGCGCGGTGTCCCCCAGCTCCTGGGCGAAGTAGTCGTTCTCCAGTCCGACGAGGGCGGGGCCGTGCGTGAGGTTGCCGAAGTAGCCCAGCCGCAGCTCGGCGGCGTCCGAGGTCTCGACCGCGTCCGCCTCCCAGGCCGCGAGCGTCCCGTTGTCGCGCAGCGCGGTGGCGGCGACCGTCAGGGCGGCCAGTAGCGCCAGCGCGGTCAGCACCAGCGGCCATCCCCGGCGGCGGCGGCCCGAGGCGGCGCGCCCTCCGTCACCGGCGGTCACCGTGACGAGGGCGGGCGGCTGCTGCCCGCCCACCTCAGGCGTCCCGCACGAGCCCGGCGGCGAGCGTGTTGCCCGTGGCCGGGTCCACGACCAGGAAGGCGCCGGTGCGCCGCAGCCGGTCGTAGGGGTCGACGGGCAGCGGGGAGGCCAGCCGCAGCCGGACCCGCCCGATGTCGTTGAGCTCGAGAGTGGTGGCGTCCCGCAGCACCAGCTCCTCGAGGTCCAGCCGCCCCTCGAGCTCGACGACCATGGCCTGGACCGTGGCGGCGCCGTGCTTGACGAGCACGCGGGCGCGGGGCTGCAGGGGCCGCTCGCCGAGCCAGGCCACGGAGGCCACGAGGTCCCGGACGGGCTCCGGCAGCTCGTCGTCGGCGCTCGCGACGAGGTCGCCGCGGGCGATGTCGATGTCGTCGGCCAGCCGCAGCGTCACGGACAGCGGCGCCGCGGCCTCCGTGAGCTGCTCGCCGGGCAGGGGCGCTCCGGGGGCGGGTGCGGTGCCCGCCACGTCGATGCCGGTGACCGTGGTGCGCCGGCCCGCGGGCAGGACCACGACCTCGTCCCCGACCGCCACGGTGCCCGAGGCGATCTGGCCCGCGTAGCCGCGGTAGTCCCGCAGCCGCTCGGCGTCCGCGCCCGGGGCCGTGCCGCCCTGGGGGCGGATGACGTACTGGACGGGGAAGCGGAAGGGGCGGGCGGTGCCTCGGCCGGACTCGTCCACCGTGGGCAGCTCCTCGAGCACCCGCAGCAGCGGCCGCCCGGAGTACCAGGGGGTCCGTGCGGAGGGCTCCACCACGTTGTCGCCCTCGAGGGCGGAGACGGGCACCACGTGCACGTCCTCGACACCCAGCCGGGCGGCGATGCCCGTGGCGTCCGCCGCGACCCGGTCGAAGACCTCCTGGTCGTAGTCGACGAGGTCGATCTTGTTCACGGCGACCACCACGTGCGGCACGCGCAGCAGGGACACGACGGCCAGGTGCCGCCGGGTCTGCTCGACCACGCCGTGCCGGGCGTCCACGAGGAGCACGACGGCGTCGGCCGTCGAGGCGCCCGTGACGGTGTTCTTCGTGTACTGCACGTGGCCGGGGCAGTCCGCGAGGATGAAGGAGCGGCGGTCCGTGGCGAAGTAGCGGTAGGCCACGTCGATCGTGATCCCCTGCTCCCGCTCGGCGCGCAGGCCGTCGGTGAGCAGGGCGAGGTCGAGCCGGCCCGTGCCGCCGCCGAAGCCGCGCTCGGCGGAGGTCCGGCCCACGGCCTCGAGCTGGTCGGCGAGGATCGCCTTGGCGTCGTGCAGCAGCCGGCCCACCAGGGTGGACTTGCCGTCGTCGACGGAGCCGGCGGTCGCGAAGCGGAACAGCGAGCCGGGATCGATCGTGGGGACGTGCTCGGCCGCGGGGGCGTGCCCGGTCACGGTGCTGGGGGAAGTCATGTCTAGAAGTACCCGTCCTTCTTGCGGTCCTCCATGGCGGCCTCGGAGATCCTGTCGTCCGCGCGGGTGGCCCCGCGCTCGGTGAGCGTGGACACGGCGACCTCGGCCACCACGTCGGCCACGGTGCGCGCCCCGGAGAGCACGGCGCCGGTGCAGGACATGTCCCCCACGGTGCGGTAGCGCACGGTCTGCCGCTCCACGGCCTCGGCCCCGGCCGGCGCCGAGAACTCGCCCACGGCCATCCACATCCCGTCCCGGCGGAAGACGTCCCGCTCGTGGGCGTAGTAGATGGGCGGCAGCTCGATGTTCTCGCGCTCGATGTAGCGCCAGATGTCCAGCTCGGTCCAGTTGCTGATCGGGAACGCCCGCACGTGCTGGCCGGGGGTGTGCCGGCCGTTGTAGAGGTTCCACAGCTCGGGGCGCTGGTTGCGCGGGTCCCACTGGCCGAACTCGTCGCGCAGGGACAGGATCCGCTCCTTCGCGCGGGCCTTGTCCTCGTCGCGGCGGCCGCCGCCGAACACGGCGTCGAACCGGTGCTCCGCGATGGCGTCCAGCAGTGGGAGGGTCTGCAGCGGGTTGCGGGTGCCGTCGGCGCGCTCGAGCAGCCGGCCGTCGTCGAGGTAGTCCTGCACGCTCGCCACGACCAGCCGCAGGCCGAGCCGCTCCACGGTGCGGTCCCGGAACTCCAGCACCTCCGGGAAGTTGTGGCCCGTGTCCACGTGCAGCACGGGGAAGGGGATCCGGCCGGGCCAGAAGGCCTTGGCGGCCAGGTGCAGCATGACCACCGAGTCCTTGCCGCCGGAGAACAGCATGGCCGGGCGGTCGAACTCCGCCACGACCTCGCGCAGGATGTGGATGGACTCGGCCTCGAGCGCGTCGAGGCTGCTGTGCACGCCGGCCTCCGCGGGGGCCGGGGCGGTGGTGGGGGTGGTCACGTTCGCCTCCGTCGTGGTGGGTGCGCTCACAGGTGGATACCGCACTCGATCTTGTCCTGGCCGGCCCAGCGGCCCGCGCGCGGGTCCTCGCCCGGGGCGGTGGGCCGCGTGCAGGGGGCGCAGCCGATGGAGAGGTAGCCCTCCGCCATCAGCGGGTTCGTCGGCACGCCGTGGTCCTGCGACCACTCGACGAGGTCGTCGAGGCTCCAGCGCACCATGGGGTTGACCTTGACGAGCTTGTGGGTCTCGTCGAAGGTCACCATCGGGGCGTTGGTGCGGGTCCAGGACTCGTCCCGGCGCACGCCGGTGAACCACACCTCGTAGCCCTCCAGGGACTTCTTGAGCGGGGCCACCTTGCGGATCGCGCAGCACAGGCCGGGGTCGCGGGCGAAGAGGTCCTTGCCGTGCTTCTCGTCCTGCTCGGCCACGGTCAGCTCCGGGAGGGCGTCGACCACGGTGATGTCGAGCATGTGCGCCACGGCGTCCCGGGTGCCGATGGTCTCCGGGAAGTGGTAGCCGGTCTCGAGGAACAGCACGTCCACGCCGGGCAGCTGCTCGGCGACGAGGGCCGGGAGCACGGCGTCGGCCATCGAGCAGGCCACGGTGACGCTGCGCAGGTCGAAGTTCTCCGCGACCCAGCGGATGGCCTCCTCCGTGGAGGCCTCCCCCTCGGCCGGGACCCGGCCCTCGGCGTCGAGCTCCGCGTGCAGGGCCGCGGCGCCGGCCGCCGCGAGGTCGCGCAGCTGCTGCTCGTCCCGCAGCGCGGGGCGGGTGCCCGTGTCCGTGCCGGTCATGCCAGTTCACTCTCCTCGACCCGGTGGGTCCACTCGGCAAAGCTCTCGTCCTCGGTGCGCTGGGCCAGGAAGCGCCGGACCAGCCGCTCCACGTAGTCGGCGAGGTCGTCCTGGAACACCTTCAGCCCGCGCACGGTCCGGCCCAGGCCGGCCTCCGCACGGTCGTCCGCGGCGAGCCCGCCGCCCAGGTGGACCTGGTAGCCGGGCTTCTGCCCGCCGTCCTCGGTGGGCAGAAGCTGGCCCTTGAGCCCGATGTCCGCGGTCTGGATGCGGGCGCACGAGTTGGGGCAGCCGTTGACGTGCATCGAGATGGGGTGGGGCAGCTCCACGCCGTCGAGCCGCCGTTCGAGCTCGTCGATGGTGTCCGAGGCGGTCTGCTTGGTCTCGACGATCGCGAGCTTGCAGTACTCGATGCCGGTGCACGCCACGGTCGAGCGGCGGAACGCGGAGGGCCGCGCCTGCAGGTCCAGGGCGTCGAGGTCGGCGACGGCGTTCTCGACGTCGGCCTCCTCGATGTCGAGCAGCACGAGCTTCTGGTGCGGGGTGGTGCGCAGCCGGTCGGAGCCGTACTTCGCCATCACGTCGGCGAGGGCCAGCAGCTTCGCCCCGGAGACGCGGCCCACGCGCGGGGCCACGCCGATGTAGAACCGGCCGTCCTTCTGCCGGTGCACGCCGATGTGGTCGCCGGGGACGGCCGCCTTCTCCGGCGCGGGGCCGTCCGCGAGCGCGTAGCCGAGGTACTCGTCCTGGAGCACCTGCCGGAACTTCTCCGGGCCCCAGTCCTGGACCAGGAACTTCAGCCGGGCGCGGTTGCGCAGCCGCCGGTAGCCGTAGTCGCGGAAGATGCTCGTGACGCCCTTCCACACCTCGGGGGCCTGCTCCTCGGTCACGAACGCGCCGAGGCGCTTGCCGAGGAACGGCACCACGGACAGGGCGCCGCCGACCCACAGGTCGTAGCCGGGGCCGAGCTCGGGGTGGACCACGCCCACGAGGGCGCAGTCGTTGATCTCGTGCACCACGTCCAGGGACGGGTGGCCGGTGATCGCGGTCTTGTACTTGCGCGGCAGGTTGGAGAACTCCGGGGAGCCGATCCAGGTGGACTTGATCCGCTCGATCACCGGGGTGGGGTCGATGATCTCGTCCTCGGCGATCCCGGCGAGCGGGGAGCCCAGGATCACGCGCGGCACGTCCCCGCAGGCCTCGACGGTGTCCAGTCCCGCGTCCTCGAGCCGGCGCCAGATCTCGGGGACGTCCTCCACCCGGATCCAGTGGTACTGGATGTTCTGCCGGTCCGTGATGTCGGCCGAGTCCCGCGCGAAGTCCGCGGAGATCTGCCCGAGCACCCGCAGCTGCTCGCGGGTCAGGGCCCCGCCGTCGAGCCGGACGCGCATCATGAAGTACTCGTCCTCGATCTCGGCGTCGGACAGCGAGCCCGTCCGCCCGCCGTCGATGCCCGGCCGGCGCTGGGTGTAGAGGCCCCACCAGCGGAAGCGCCCGTGCAGGTCCTGGGGGTCGATCGAGGCGAAGCCGTGCTTCGAGTAGACCTCCTCGATCCGGGTGCGCACGTTGAGCCCGTCGTCGGCCTGCTTGAAGACCTCGTTGGGGTTCAGGGGGTCCCGGCCGTCGACCTTCCACTGCCCCTCGGCCTTCGGCTTCCGGGCAGCGCGGGGCGCGCGCGTCGTCTGTGTCATGCGCTCGATTGTTCGCGCGTCCCGCCGGACAGTCACGCCGGTCGTCACAAACCGCCACGAACCGTCGTGACGGGACACAGGGGTGGACACGGGGCCCGGCGTGTGCAAGGACACCGGGCCCGCGACCCGGCGTCGTCCCGGCGGCGTCCCGTCCCGGCGGGGACGGGCCCCGGCGCGCCCGGACGCGGGGAGGTAGTGTCGTCCCGGTGGCACGCCGGTGCCGCCGTCAGCCCGGGAGCGTCCCCTGTGGAGTCGTGCTCCCTCCCGTCGAGTGCCTGAAGGACCGCCATGGCATCCTCCGCTTCCGTCTCCACCGAGACCCCCTCCGGTCCGCCGCGCAACGGCCTGGACCGCTTCTTCAAGATCAGCGAGCGCGGCTCCTCGGTGGCGAGCGAGGTCCGCGGCGGCGTGGCGACGTTCATCGCGATGAGCTACATCGTGGTCCTCAACCCGCTGATCCTCGGCTACGGCCCGGACGGCGCCGGCAACATCCTGGGCGGTGAGCGGGTCGCGGCCGTGACGGCGCTCGTCGCCGGGGTGCTGACCATCCTCATGGGCGTCGTGGCCCGCGCGCCCTTCGCGATCGCCACGGGCCTGGGCGTCAACGCGTTCCTCGCCGTGACGATCGTGACCACCCCGCAGCTCACGTGGCCCCAGGTGATGGGGCTGGTCGTGTGGGCGGGCCTGATCATGTTCGTCCTGGTGCTCACCGGCTTCCGCACCGCCGTGTTCAACGCCGTGCCGGCGTCCCTGAAGACCGCCATCGTGGTGGGGATCGGCCTGTTCATCGCCCTGATCGGCTTCGTGAACGCCGGCTTCGTGCGCCGCATCCCGGACGCCGCCGGCACCACCGTGCCCGTGCAGCTCGGCGACGGCGGGACGCTGCTGGGCTGGCCCATGCTCACGTTCGTGGTCGGCCTGCTCCTGACCGTGGCCCTCATCGTCCGCAACGTCCGCGGCGCGATCCTGATCGCCGTGGTCGCCACCACGATCCTCGCCCACGTGCTCGAGGCGGTCGTCCCGTCCGGCTCCTCCGTGGACGCCCCCACCGGGTGGTCGCTCGTCGTGCCCGCCGCCCCCACCTCCTTCGTGGCGCTGCCGGACCTCTCCCTCGTGGGCTCGGCCGCCCCGCTCGAGGCGTTCCGGAGCCTCGGGGCGCTCGCCGCGGCGCTGCTGATCTTCACGATCCTGCTCTCCATCTTCTTCGACGCGATGGGCACGATGGTCGGGCTCTCCCAGCAGGCCGGGCTCGTGGGCCGCAACGGGCAGATCCAGAACGTGGACAAGATCCTGCTGGTGGACGCCGCCGGCGCGATCGCCGGCGGCGCGGGCTCCGTGTCCTCCAACCAGATCTTCGTGGAGTCCTCCACCGGCATCGCCGACGGCGCCCGCACCGGCCTGGCCAACGTGGTCACCGGCGTGCTGTTCCTGCTCGCCATGTTCATCACCCCGCTGGTCAACGTAGTGCCGTTCGAGGCCGTGGCCCCGGCCATGGTCGTGGTGGGCTTCCTCATGGCCAAGCAGGTCGTGCGCATCGAGTGGGACGACTGGGGCCTGTCCGTGCCGTCCTTCCTGACGTTCGCCGTCATGCCGTTCACCTACTCGATCGCGGACGGCATCGGCGCGGGCTTCGTCTCCTACGTCTTCATCCGCCTCGTGCAGGGCCGCGGCAAGGAGGTCCACCCGCTCATGTACGTGGTGGCGGCGGCCTTCGTGGTGTTCTTCGGCAAGGGCGTGGTCGAGGGCTGGATGGCGTGATCGACGACGACGCCCGCTGCCCCTGCGGCACCGGGGACACCTACGGCGCCTGCTGCGGGCGCTTCCACGGCAGCCGCCCGGCGCCCACGGCCGAGCTGCTGATGCGCTCGCGGTTCAGCGCCTTCGCCGCCGGGGACGATGCCTATCTGCTGGCCACGTGGCACCCGGGCACGCGCCCGGCGTCCGTGGACCTGGACCCCGCGCTGCGCTGGACCCGGCTCGACGTCCACGGGGTGACGGGCGGCGGCCCCTTCGACGACGAGGGGTGGGTGGACTTCACCGCGCACCGGCGCGGCCCGCACGGGGCCCGGGGGGCCCAGCGGGAGAACTCCCGGTTCCGGCGCGAGGACGGCCGGTGGTACTACGTGGACGGCGTGCTCGCCTGAGCCCGCCGGCTCAGTCCTCCTCGAGGTCGGAGAGCACGCAGAACTCGTTGCCCTCCGGGTCGGCCAGCACCACCCAGGTCACCTCGGGCCCCTGGCCCACGTCCACGCGGCGGGCGCCGATGGACTCCAGGCGGGCGACCTCGGAGTCCCGGTCGGTGTCCACGGCGCGCAGGTCGAGGTGCAGCCGGTTCTTGACGGTCCGGGGCTCGGGGACGACCACGAAGTCGAGGTGCGGGCCGCTGCCCTCCGCGGGCACGATGCCCACGAACCCCTCGGCCTCCGCGTGGACGACGTAGCCCAGGGCGGCGCACCAGAAGCGGGCGAGGGTCTCGGGATCGCGGCAGTCGACGACGACGGCGGACAGGGTGCTGGTCATGCGCTCAGCCTAGGCCCGGCGCCGCCGCCCGGGAAGACGCCGCAGGACCCGGGGCGCATGCTTCAGGACCCGGGGCGCGTGCCGCAGGACCGGCCAGTAGGAGCCCGGGAGGACTCGCGCCACGAGGTCCGGCAGCACGGCGCTGGGCGCCACGAGCAGCCGGTTCCGGCGCCGCTCCACCGCCCCCAGGATGTCGGCGGCCGCACGCTCCGCCGGATAGCTGAGCAGCGCCGCGAAGTCCTCCCGGTCCTTCCGCGCCCGCTCCTCCGACACCCCGGCCGGGGTGCGGGCGGTCTCGGCGATCCTGGTCCGGACCCCGCCCGGGTGCACCACGGTGACCCCCACCCGGCCCGCCAGCTCGTGGCGCAGGCCCTCGGAGAACCCGCGCAGGGCGTACTTGCTCGCGGAGTACGCCACCTGCCCGGGCGGGGCGATGAGGCCGAACAGGCTGGAGAGGTTGACCAGGTGGCTGCCGGGGGCGGCGAGCAGGGCGGGCAGCAGCTCGCGGGTGAGCACCACCGGCGCCCGGAAGTTGATGTCCATGAGCCAGTCGAACTCCTCGGCGGAGACCTGCTCGAAGGTCCCGCCCAGGCCCACCCCCGCGTTGTTGACCAGCAGGTCGATCCGCGGGTGCTCGGCCCGGATCCGCTCGGCCACGCCCGGCAGCGCGGACAGCTCGGCGAGGTCGGCCACGACCGTGCGCACCGGCAGGTCCGGGTGCCCCGCGCGGATCGCCCCGGCGACGGTCTCGAGTCCCGCGGCGTCCCGGTCGAGGAGCACCAGGTGGGTGCCGCGGGCGGCGAGGCCGTGGGCCAGCTGCTCGCCGATGCCGGAGGCGGCGCCGGTGAGCACCGCGGTGGCGCCGGCGAAGCGGAAGGGTGCGGACGGGGACACGGGCTGCTCCTGGGGTCGGGGTCGTGGATCGGGGCCTGCTGTCCAGTGTGCGGGCGGGCACCGGTCACCGCTTGACCCACCGCGACAGGAAGTTGACGCGCGGCGACACCGTCAGCAGACCGGGACGCCCCGGCGGCGGACGTCCCGCGGCGGGGCACCCCACCAGCGGCGGGCGCACCGGGTGAGCGCCGAGGACTCCGAGAGCCCCACGAGCCCGGCGATCTGGCCGAGGGGGACGTCGGTGGTGGTGAGCCAGCGCAGGGCCGCGCTGCGCCGGGTCCCGTCCAGGACGGCGCCGAAGGTGGTGCCCTCCTCGGCGAGCCGGCGCTGCAGGGTGCGGGGGTGCAGGTCCAGCACCCGGGCCACGGCCTCGATCTCCGGGGACGCGGTGCCGAGCAGCTGCACCAGCACGCCCCGGACCCGGGGCGCCCACGCGGAGCCGGGCCCGGGGAGCTGGGTGTCCAGGAAGGCGAGCGCCACCTGCCGGACCCCGGCGTCCCCGTGCAGCGGGCGGGCGAGCGTGCTGGTGGGGATCCGCAGGAGGACGTCGGGGCGGCCGGTGCGCACGGGTGCCCCGAAGAACTCCTCGTAGACCCGCAGCGGCGCCGCCGGCCGGTGGGCCAGCTCGACCGTGCGCAGCCCGTAGCGGCCCCCCACCAGGGAGCTCAGGGCCCGGTGCAGCAGGCCCAGGCCCAGGTCGGTGCCCTGCGGGCTGCCGCGCCCGGGGTCCCGGGCGGTCGCGGCGGAGCCGCCGTAGCGCACCGCCGTCACCCCGCGGGCCCGGTAGGGGTCCGGCACCAGCGCCAGCTCGAGGGACGGGGCGTGGACGAAGAGGTAGCGGGAGGTGCACTCGAGGGCGTCGCGCACCGTCTCCGAGTGGCGGGCGGCGAGCGCGAGGGGGCCGAGCACGCCCGGGTCCTGCCGGGCGGCGACCCGCAGCCCCAGGTCGGGGCAGTCCAGCTCCCGGGCGGCGGTCTCCAGCACCCGCGCGACGGCCCGCTCGGGGACCAGGAGGTCGTCGGTGTCCAGGGCCGACCGGGGCAGGCCGGCGGCGTCGGCCAGGGCCTCGGCGTTCCCGCCGAGCTCCGCGACCGCGGCGCGGAAGCCGCGCAGACCTGCGGACCGGATGACCGTCATGTCGCCCAGGGTCAAGCAATCGTCGCGTAGCGTCAAGTCCTGGCGGGCGCGCCGGGCGATCCTGGAAGCATGCGAGCACCTTCCACCGCCAGCGAGCCGCCCCGCGAGATCCCCGGCGGCACCGACCACCGGGACGTCGTCGTCGTCGGAGCCGGCCTGTCCGGCATCGGCGCGGCCTACCGCCTGCAGACCGAGCGCCCCGAGCTGTCCTACGCCGTGCTGGAGGCCCGGGACGACCTCGGCGGGACCTGGGACCTGTTCCGCTACCCGGGCGTGCGCTCCGACTCGGACATGTTCACGCTCGGCTACTCCTTCAAGCCGTGGCGGGACCCGCAGTCGCTCGCGGACGGCCCGTCGATCCTCGCGTACATCCACGAGACGGCGGAGCAGTTCGGCATCGACCGGCACCTCCGCCTCCGCACCCGGGTGGTCTCGGCCGACTGGTCCGGCGCCGAGCAGCGCTGGAGCCTGGGCCTCGAGGTGCGGGACGAGGACGGTGCCGTCCACCGGCGCAGCATGACGTGCTCGTTCCTGTACTCGTGCGCCGGCTACTACGACTACGACCGCGGCCACGACGCCGCGCTGCCCGGCCTGGAGGACTTCGGCGGCCGGGTGGTGCACCCGCAGTTCTGGCCCGAGGACCTGGACTGGACGGGCCGGCGCGTGCTGGTGGTCGGCAGCGGCGCCACCGCCGTGACCCTCGTGCCGGCCATGGCGCGGACCGCCGCGGGCGTGACCATGCTGCAGCGCTCCCCCACGTGGATCAGCGCCGTGCCCGGCCGGGACAGGCGGGCCGACGCGCTGCGCCGGCTCCTGCCCGCGGGGCTCGCCCACCGGGTCATCCGCGCCAAGAACATCCTGTTCAGCATGGCCGTGTACCAGTTCTGCCGCCGCCGCCCGGCCGCGGCCCGGGCGTTCTTCACGTCCCGGGCCGCGCGCATCCTCGGCTCCGAGGAGCTCGTGGCCGAGCACTTCACGCCGTCCTACGACCCCTGGGACCAGCGGTTGTGCGCCGTTCCGGACGCGGACCTGTTCAAGGCGCTGAAGCGGGGGCGGGCCGACGTGGTCACTGGCACGATCGACACGTTCGTGCCCGAGGGGGTGCGGCTGAGCGGGGGCCGGGTCATCGAGGCCGACCTCGTGGTCACCGCCACGGGCCTGCGGCTGCTCCCCTTCGGCGGGATCGTCCTGACCGTGGACGGGACGCCGGTGGAGCTCTCCGAGCAGTTCGTGTGGAACGGGGCGATGCTGACCGGCGTGCCGAACTTCGCGCTGTGCATCGGCTACACCAACGCGTCCTGGACCCTGCGCGCGGACCTCACCCACCGGCTGGTGTGCAGGGTGCTGCGGCACCTGGAGCGCCACGACGCCGGGGCCGTGGTGCCGCGCGCCCCCCGGGGCATGGCCGAGCAGCCGCTGCTGGACCTCAGCTCCGGCTACGTCCGGCGCGCGATCGGCGCCTTCCCGCGCCAGGGCGACCGGCACCCGTGGCGGGTGCGGCAGAACTACCTGCTGGACTCCGCGACCACCCTGCGCACTCCGCTCTCCCGCACCCTCGACCTGATCCCCCGCACCGCGGCCCGCCGCGGCGCCCGCCCGCAGGAGGCCCACGCATGACCGACCGGCACGCCCCCGTCCCCGCCGCGGACTCCCCCGCCGGCACCCCGGAGGCCACGACGACGACGGTGGAGGTCGCCGGCCGGCCCGTGCGCATCCGCCGCTCCGGGCCCGCGCAGGCGCCGCCGGTCGTGCTGCTGCACGGCATCGGCCGGAGCCTCGAGGACTGGTCGGCCGCCCACGACCTGCTGGCGCGGGACCACTGCGTGCTGAGCACGGACCTCCCCGGCTTCGGGCTCACCCCCGCCGGCGCGGACCGGCCGGGGCTCGGGACGTTCGCCCGCGCCGTGGTCGGCGTGCTCGACGCGCTCGGCGAGCAGCGGCCGGTGCACCTCATGGGCAACTCCCTGGGCGGCGCCGTGGCCATGACCGTGGCCGCCGAGCACCCCGGGCGGGTCGCGGGGCTGCTGCTCGCCAACAGCGCCGGGTTCGGCCGGGAGGCCAACGTCTCCCCCCTGCCCATGGTGTGGGCGGGGCTGTCCCGGCTGCCCGTGGTGGGCCGCCGGTTCCGGCCGCTGGCGCGGGCCGCCGCGGTGCGGTCGAACCAGAACTGCTTCTTCGACCCGGCCCTGGCCACCCCGGAGCTGCTGCGGCACGCGGCGCGGGTGGGCGCCCAGCCGGACTTCCGGGCCACGTTCCTGGGCACCTACCGGAGCATCGGGCTGCCGGTGATCGGCGTCCTGCCCGGCTGGCGGAGGGCCCTGCTGGAGAAGGTGCGGGCCTCGGGCCTGCCCGTGCTCGTGGTGTGGGGCGAGGCCGACGCCGTGCTGCCGGCCCACCACGCCGAGGCCGCGGCCGCCGCCCTGCCCGGCGCCCGGCTGCACGTCTTCCCGGACACCGGGCACATGCCGCAGATCGAGCGCACCCAGGAGCTGGTGGAGCTGGCCCGGGAGTTCGTGGCGTCGGTCGAGGCCTCGCGCGCCTCCCGCTGATCCCCGAGCCCACCGGAACGCCGCCGCGGGGTCGCCTCCGCGCCCAGCACACGCGGCGGGTCGCGTTCCGACACTCAGCACACGCGGCGGGTCGCGTTCCGACGTTCAGCGCGGCATGTTCTCGCCGATGGCGACCCCTCGGGCAACAGGGGCGCGACGACGTGCACGTGCCGCAGCCGCGGATCAGCGCTCGGGGACGGCGGCGTGCCGGTCGGCCGCCCAGGATCCGAGCAGCCGGAGCCGCTCGGCCGAGGGCGAGCCCGGTTCGGCGGTGTAGATCATCAGCACCTGTCCGGGCTCGGCGGTGACGGCCAGCTCCTCGTAGGCCAGCGTCAGCTCCCCCACCACCGGGTGGCGGAAGCGCTTGGTGCCGGTGCCGTGGGTGCGCACGTCGTGGGCGGCCCACAGGGTGCGGAAGGTCTCGCTGCGGGTGGACAGCTCCCCGACCAGGTCCTGCATCGCCCGGTCGTGCGGGTCGCGGCCGGCCTCGGCGCGCATGATCGCCACGCACATGCCCGCGAACACCTCCCAGTCCGGGTAGAACTCCCGGGAGGCCGGATCCAGGAACTGGAACCGGGCCAGGTTGGGGGTGCGTCCGCCGTCCCCGAGCAGCGGGGCGTAGAAGGCGCGCCCCAGGGCGTTGGTGGCCAGCAGGTCCTGGTGCTGGTTCCGCACGAACGCCACCCCGCCGGTGATCGCCTCCAGCGCCCACTGCAGCCCCGGCCGGGAGCTCGCCTGCCGCGACGCCCGGCGGCGCGGGCGCCGTGCGGCGGACACGCCGTCGGCCGCCCGCGCCAGGTCGAGCAGGTGCGCCCGCTCGGTCTCGTCCAGGCCCAGGGCGGCGGCGACCGCCTCCAGCACCGAGGCCGAGGCCCCGGCGACCGCCCCGCGCTCGAGCTTGGCGTAGTACTCCACGCTCACCCCGGCCAGGGTCGCCACCTCGGAGCGGCGCAGCCCCGGCACCCGGCGGTTGCCCCCGGCCGGCAGACCGGCCTGGGCCGGGGTGAGCTTGGCCCGGCGCGAGACGAGGAAGTCGCGGACCTCGGTGCGGTTGTCCATCCCGCCAGGATAGGGCGCGGCCGGACAAAGGAGCGTGGGGGCCTCAGGGGCGCAGCTGTGCGGCGGCGGCCGCGCGGTGGCCCGGTTCCCCGGACGCCAGGGCGAAGAGGGCGTAGTTGAGGGGTCCTGCGGCCACGAGGGCCTCGCAGCGGTCGGCGAGGCGGGGTTCGTGGCGGCCGGTGAGCTCCTCGTAGGCGCGGACGGTCGCCGCGAAGGACTCGGGCGGGGCGATGAGGTGCTGGTACATGAGGTCCAGGGCCGGGTCGCCGACGCCGGCCGTCGTCCAGTCCAGGACGGACAGGATGCGGCTGCTGTCGTCGAGCAGCAGGTGGGCGGGATAGAGCTCGCCGTGCGTGAGGACGGTGCGGCGCGGCCACAGCCCGTCGTCGTCGAGCCAGGCCCGCCACCGGGCCGCGAGCTCCGCGGCGACGTCGAACTCCCCGAGCACCCGCTCGAGGTCGGCCGCCCACCGCCGGCGCACCTGCTCGGGGGTCTCGGCGGAGACCCCCGCCGCCGCGGCGGCGGCGGGGTCGAGGCGGTGGAGGGACGCGACGACCTCCGCCAGGGACCGGGCGTGCTCCGGGGAGGCGGTGTCGTAGTGCCAGACCGGCTGCCCCGCGGCGTCGAGGGTGAGACCGGGCCGGCCGGGCAGCAGCGGATAGGCGACGAGCTCCGGGCCCGCGATCCGCCAGTCGGGCACCGCGACCGGGAGCCGCGGGCGCACGAAGTCCAGGATCCGCAGCTCGTCGGCCACCTTCGCCGCGACGTCGGGGCGGCGCGGGATCCGCAGCACCCACTGCTCGCCGGTCCCGGAGGCGGCGGCGAACGCCACCCGGTAGTCCAGACCCGCCTCCTCGAACCGGACGGTCCCCGGTTCCAGGTCCAGGCCGTGCCGCCGGGCGAGGCCGCGCACGTCCTGCTCGGTCGCGGACTCAGGCGCCATCGCGCGCCCCCTCGGCGACCGGGTCGTGGCGCGGCGGGGTGCCGCCCACGAAGGAGCGCACCCACGCCTCGTCCTTGTACTGGGCGGGCACCGCGCCGCCGAGCAGCTCCCGGCCGAGCGCGGCCGCCCCGGGCGAGCCCTCCAGCGGCAGCGGGGCGGAGGAGGCGGCCAGCACGATGTTGCCGTAGCGGCGGCCCTTGAGCATCGCCGGGTCCGCCACGGCGGCGACGTGCTCGAACACCTCGGACAGCGCGGCGAGCTCGGCGCGCGCCCCGGCGAGGTCCCGGGTGTCGCCGCAGTTGAGCACGTACAGCCCGCCGGGGGCCAGGACGCGCCGCACGTGCCGGGCGAACTCCACCGTGGTGAGCGGCTCGGGGGTCACGGCCCCGGCGAAGACGTCGCGGACCACGACGTCCCGGGTGGCCGGGCTCAGCGACTCCGTGACGGCGCGGGCCTCCCCCACCCGGATCCGCAGCAGAGGGGCGCGCGGGAGGTCGAACCACTCCCGGACCAGCTCGGCGAGCCGCCCGTCGAGCTCGACGACGACCTGCCGCGCGGCCGGGTGCGCGTGGGCGAGGTAGCGGGCGAGCGAGCAGGCGCCGCCGCCGAGGTGCAGCACCCGCAGCCGCTCCGGATCCGGGTGGGCGGCGAGGTGGGCGTCCACGACCGCGGCGATCCAGCGCATGTACTCGAAGTCCAGCCGCTCGGGGTGCTCCGGGTCCACGTGGGAGGAGGGGACGCCGTTGACGTGCAGCACCCAGGAGCCGGGGGCGTAGGCGTCCGGGACGAGCTCGGCGGTGCCGGTCGAGATCTCGTAGCTCCCGGCCGCGGGGCCGGTGGGCCCGGCGGGCGCCGGCGCCGTGCGCGAGCGGCGGGACGCCCGGCTCACGCGGTCCCCGTCCGCAGCATGCGGTGCATGCGCTGCCCGGTCCAGGGCCCGCCGGCGGGGAAGGACTCGGCCAGGGCCCGGAAGCCGTGCCTGGCGTAGAAGCGCTCCGCGCGGGCGTTGCCGTCCATGATCCACAGGTACGCGTCCGCGGAGCCGATCGCGGCCTCCTGCAGGGCAGCGCCGAGGCCCGTGCCGTGGGCGGCCCGCAGCACGTAGAGCTGGAACAGCTGCAGCGGGACGAGCGGGGCGGGCACCCCGGCCCGCCCCTCCCACGCGGCGGGGGCCGGGCCGGCGGAGACCAGCCCGAGGGCGGCCCCGTCGTCGTCGACCGCGAGGAGGGTGCGCACGTGCGGGTCCGCGAGGAGGGCGAGGTCGTAGCCGGCGGTGCGCTCGGCCGCGGCCTGCTGCCGGTCGGCGAAGGCGTCCCCGAAGAGCGGACGGTAGGTCTCGTCGAGGCAGCGCAGGTGCAGGGCGGACCAGACCCCGGCGTCGGACGGTCCTGCGGTCCGCAGGCGGACCGCCGCGGGGGCAGCGCTCAGGACTCTATGGCCTGCCGCTGGATCGCGGCCTCGAGGCGCTCGACCTTGCCCTGCAGCTCACCGGTGTGGCCGGGGCGGATGTCGGCCTTGAGCACGAGCGAGACCCGGGGCCCGTAGCGGCCCACGGCCTCGGTGGCGCGCTTGACGACGTCCATGACCTCGTCCCACTCGCCCTCGATCGTGGTGAACATGGCGTCGGTCTCGTGCGGCAGTCCGGACTCGCGGACCACGCGGACGGCGGCGGCGACGGCGTCGTGGACGGAACCGCTCGGGTTCTCGCCGCCGGACGGGGAGACGGAGAAGGCAACCAGCATGCCCCCATCCTCCCACCCGGCGGCGTCCGGGTGAACCCCGGGGACGACGCCGGCCCCGCCGCCACGCGAACGGCGTGGCGGCGGGGCCGGCGGATCAGTCCGCAGGGTCGGCCCGGCGGATCACTGGACGGATCACTGGGCGGTGAGCTGCTCCAGCACGGCGTCCTTGGAGGGATCCTTGGCGCCCTGGTTCCAGGGCATCTTCGAGAGCACGTTGGCCATGGCGCAGGTGTTGGACAGCGCGGAGTACGCGAGCCCGCCGCCGACGCCCGCGGCGACGGCGCGCAGCTTCGGGGAGACCAGCTGCCCGCCCACCACGCTCGCCAGCACGAGCGAGCCGGCGACCATGCGGACCTGACGGTCCATGGCCCAGGCCGAGGCGCCGCGGACGACCGCGCCGCCGGCCTTCTCGAAGTCGTCGACGGTGCCGTCGACGACGTAGGTGTTCTCGGTGCCGGCCGAGGAGAGGATGTCCTGGGCGCGGGTGGCCCGGGCGCCGGAGCGGCAGATCAGGGCGACCTTGCCGCCGAGGGCCGCGGCGATGTCCTGCGCGTGGTCGGCCACGAGGTCGACGGGGACGTTGTAGGCGCCGTCGATGTGCTCGGCGGCGAACTCGGCGGCGGAGCGCACGTCGAGGACGGCGACCTCCTCTCCGGACTCGATCCAGGACTTCAGCTCGGCGGGGGCGACTTTCGAGGTCATGCGGCAGTTCCTTCCGGGTGACGGTGGGTGTGACTCCATGATGCACTATACCCCCCTGGGTATGCAAGATCCCCCAGGGGGTATAGAATCGTCGGAGCAACCACCACACCCAGGAGCGCCCCGTGCAACTCGACCCCCAGGACCTCACCCCCACCATCAACCGGCTCAAGCGGGCCCAGGGCCAGCTTGGCGCCGTCATCCGCATGCTCGAGGAGAGCCGCGAGTGCAAGGACGTGGTGACGCAGCTCTCCGCGGTCTCCCGCGCCCTCGACAAGGCCGGCTTCTCCATCATCGCCACGGGCCTGGACCAGTGCCTGCGGTCGGAGGACCCGAGCCTCGACAAGGCCGAGCTGGAGAAGATGTTCCTCTCCCTGGCCTGAGCGGCCCCGCACCCGGCCCTCCGGCGGGTGGGCCCTAGACTGGGCACGGACCCAGCCCGACCGTCGGAGGACCCCGCCACCATGACCCAAGGCATCTACGTCAGCGCCATGACGCCGCAGTCCGGCAAGTCGCTCGTGGCCCTCGGCCTGGCCGACTCGCTGTTCCGCAAGACGGACCGCCTGGGCTACTTCCGGCCCGTCCACCTCGGGGAGACCCCGGCGGAGGACCCGATGGTGCAGCTGATGAAGCGCAACTTCGACCTCCCGGACGAGCGCTGCCGCGGCGGCATCTCCCTGGCGCGCACCCGGGAGCTGCTCGCCGCGGGGGACCACGACGAGCTCGACGCGATGGCCGTGACCGTCTACGGCGAGATGGCCCGGCACTGCGACGTGATCGTGGTGGACGGCACCGACCTCCTGGCGCACAACGCGGCCACCGCCGAGTTCGACATGAACGCCCGGATGGCCAACAACCTGGGCGCCTCCGTGCTGGCCGTGATCGGCGCCGACGAGTCCGAGAGCCCCGAGGACGTGCTCAACGCGGTCGAGGTCACCCGGGCCGAGCTGAACCAGGTGCGGTGCGACATCTTCGCGGTCATCGTCAACCGCGCCCGCCCCGACTGGGTGGAGCAGATCGAGCACAACGCCGCCCGCGGCGTGCGGGGCCTGCCCGTGTACGTCATCGCCGAGAACGAGGCGGTGGCCGCGCCGACCGTCGCCGAGCTGCGGGACCGGCACGGGTTCGGGGACGGCCCGTCCGCGGTCTCCCTGGACCGGGACGTCAAGGGCGTGAAGATCGCCGCGATGACCGTGGGCCACTACCTCGAGCAGCTCGCCGACGGCGACTTCGTCATCACGCCGGGGGACCGCTCCGACATCGTCGTCGCGTCCCTGGCCTCCGCCCTCTCCCCCGCCCTGCCCGTCCCCTCCGGGATGCTGCTGACGGGCGGCTTCGAGACCGAGGGGCGGATCCGGGAGCTCACCGCCGCGGCGCCGTTCCCCGTGCTGACCACCGGACTGGACACCTACCGGGCCGCCCGGGAGGTGTCCCGGACCCGGGGCACCCTCTCCGGGGCGCACCCGCGCAAGGTCGCGGCCGCGCTCGGCGAGTGGGCCCGGCGGGTGGACGGCGAGGAGCTCGTGAGCCGGCTCGACCTGCCGCGCCCGGCCAAGCGCACGCCCCTGCGCTTCCTGCACGAGCTCGTCGAGACGGCCCGGGCGGACCGGAAGAACATCGTGCTGCCCGAGGGCGAGGACCCCCGCATCCTGCGGGCCGCCGAGATGATCCACCGCCGCAACTTCTGCGACCTCACGGTCCTGGGCGACCCCGGGCGGATCGCCCAGCTGTGCCAGACGGAGGGCATCAACCTCGACTTCGCCGAGGACGGGCTGACCCTCGTGGACTTCGAGCACGACGACGCGCTGCGCGAGAAGTACGCCGGGGAGTACGTGCGGCTGCGCGCCCACAAGGGCGTGCAGCCGGAGACGGCACTGGAGCGGATGCTCGACGGCTCCTACTTCGGCACCATGATGGTGCAGATGGGGGACGTGGACGGCATGGTCTCCGGCGCCGCGCACACCACCGCCAACACCATCCGCCCCGCCCTGGAGTTCGTGAAGACCTCCGAGGGCGTGAAGATCGTCTCCTCCGTGTTCTTCATGCTCCTCGAGGACCGCGTCCTGGTCTACGGCGACTGCGCCGTGAACCCCAACCCGGACGCCCCGCAGCTCGCGGACATCGCGCTCGCCTCCGCCCGCACCGCCCGCCAGTTCGGGGTGGAGCCCAGGGTGGCGATGCTGTCCTACTCGACCGGCGGGTCCGGCTCCGGCGAGGACGTGGACAAGGTCCGGACGGCCACCGAGATCGTGCGCGGCGCGGACCCGGGGCTCGAGGTGGAGGGCCCCATCCAGTACGACGCCGCGGTGGACGCCTCGATCGCGGCCTCCAAGCTGCCCGGCTCCGCCGTGGCCGGCCGGGCGACCGTGTTCGTCTTCCCGGACCTCAACACCGGCAACAACACCTACAAGGCCGTCCAGCAGTCGGCCGGCGCCGTGGCCGTGGGCCCGGTGCTGCAGGGGCTGCGCAAGCCCGTCAACGACCTCTCGCGCGGGTGCACCGTGGACGACATCGTCAACACGGTCGCGATCACCGCGATCCAGGCGCAGGGCATGTGACCCACCGGCCGACCGCTCGCACCGTCCCCGTCCCCATGCCCGTCGCCACAGCCCCAGGGAGTCCTCCATGCTCGTGCTCGTCGTCAACTGCGGCTCGTCCTCGCTCAAGTACCAGGTCCGGGAGCTCGAGGCCGGTGCGGACGGCGGGACGGTGCTGGCCTCCGGGCTGATCGAGAACATCGGCAGCTCGCGGATCGCGGACCACACGCAGGCGCTCGAGCTGCTCGCGGAGCGGCTCGAGGCCGAGCTGGAGGGGCGCACGATCGACGCCGCGGGCCACCGCGTGGTCCACGGCGGCGAGCGCTTCTCCGCGCCGGTGCTCGCGACCAACGAGATCATCCGCGACATCGAGCGGCTGGTCCCGCTGGCTCCCCTGCACAACCCCGCCGCCGTCCTGGGCCTGCGGGCCGTGCAGAAGACGTGGCCGCACCTGCCCCAGATCTGCGTGTTCGACACCGCCTTCCACCGCACCATGCCCGAGCACGTGTGGCGCTACGCCGTGCCGGAGGAGTTCTACGAGCGCTGGGGGATCCGCCGCTACGGGTTCCACGGCACGTCCCACGACTGGGTGACGGGTCAGGCGGCGCAGTTCCTGGGCGTCCCGCGCGAGCGGTTCAGCTGCGTGGTGGCGCACCTGGGCAACGGCGCGTCGGTGACGGCGGTCAAGGACGGCGCCTCCTACGACACGTCGATGGGCTACACCCCCCTGGCGGGCCTGGTGATGGGCACCCGCACCGGGGACCTGGACCCGTCCGTGGTCACCGCCGTCCTGCGCCGGGACCCCGGGATGACCCCCGAGCGGCTCGACGCCGTGCTCAACAAGGAGTCCGGCCTGCGGGCCATCGCCGGCGACCACGACATGCGCGCCGTCCAGGAGGCCGCCGACCGCGGCGACGAGCGCGCCGAGCTGGCCCTGGAGATGGCCGCCCACCGCCTGGCGAAGTACGTGGGCGGCTACCACGTGGCCGTGGACGGCGCGCAGGCGCTGGTCTTCACGGCCGGGATCGGGGAGAACGCCTCGGCCTTCCGCGCCCGCGTCTGCGGGCGGCTGGGCGCCCTCGGGGTCGTGCTCGACGACGACGCCAACGCCGCCCGCTCGCGGGAGGTCCGCCGGATCTCCGCGCCGGGATCCGCACTGGAGGTCCTCGTGGTGCCCACCGACGAGGAGCAGGCGATCGCGGCGGCGACCGCGGCGCTCGTCGCGGCCGGGACCTCCCCCGCCTGAGCGGATCCGGGCGTCACGCTCCGCCGCACCGGGGCCATGGGGCCGCCGGGTGTTCGCGAAGGCGATTCCAGCGGATAGGTTCGGTGCTGGGCCCTGCGCAGGGCCCTCCCCGTGTCAGGCCCGTGCGTCAGGAGGCACCGACGATGTCCCAGCAGCCCCACCAGCCCCGGGGCCACGGCGGCCCGCCGCCGCCCGGCGCTCCTCCCGACGCGAGGGCCCGCCCGCCCCGGCCCCCGGTGACGGCCGATCTGCGGCTGCTGCTCCGGCTCACCGTGGCGTCCTTCGTGGTCGCGGTCCTCGGCAGCGCGGTGGGGTACCTGGCGGCGCCCGAGCAGTACACCGGCCTGCCCGCAGGGGCGTTCGGGACGGTCGTCCTCGCCATCTCGCTCCTGTTCGGCCTCGGGTTCACCGCCGGGCTCTACGCCCTGGTGTACTTCCCGCTGCGCGAGCAGCGGCAGTGGGCGTGGATCCTCGGCATCGTCTTCGCGTCCATGGCGCTCCTGACCACCGTGGCCAACGCCGTGCTGCTGCTCGTGGTCCCGGCGGGCACGTCGATCGGACTCGTGACGGGCGCGCTCAAGGCCGTCGTGGACGTGGCCTGGCTCGTGGTGGCCGCCCGGCCGGGCGTGCGGGCGGCACTGCGCTGAGCTCGCGGACCGGGACGCCGCAGCCCCGTCCTCAGGCCAGACGGCGGGCCAGCCGGTTCATGACGGCGGCCAGCCGGTCGGCGTCGTCGCCCTCGAGCGCACGGAGGAACAGCTCCTCGACGTCGCGGGCGTGGGCGGGTCGCAGGCGCCGGAAGGCGCGCAGCCCCTCCTCCGTGAGCTCGGCCTCGAGGCCGCGCGCGTCCTCGGCGCAGCGCCGGCGCCGCACCCAGCCGCGCTTCTCCAGCACGCCGATCTGGTAGCTGAGCCGGCTCGGGGAGAAGACCAGCCGCTGGGCCAGCTCCCCCATCCGCAGCCGGTGGTCCTCGGCGTTGCGCAGCAGCAGGAGCACCTGGTAGTCCATGAGCGAGCAGCCGTGCTCCTTGAGCCGCGCCTCGATCTCCGTGGTCAGCCGGGCGGTGGTCTCGAAGAACAGCTGCCACACGTCCCACGGGCGGGCCGCGGGCTCCGGCGCGGCCGCCGGGTGGCCGGTCACCGGCCGGCCCGGGCGAGCAGGTCCGCGAAGTCGGGGACCCCGTCGAACCCGCCGCCCCGCCCGGGCGCGGCCGCACCGGCCGGGACCTCGCCGGCCGCCCGTCCGGCCGGCTGCGCTCCCGGCGCGATCGAGCGCGCCAGCTGCGCGCCGGCGCGCCGGATGCGCGACTCGAGCGATCCGCCGGCCCAGTCCTCGGTGGCGGCGTAGACCCCCAGGGGCAGCACCAGCGCCTTGAAGTGGGTGAACAGGGGGCGCATGGCGGTGTCGAGCATCAGGGAGTGGCGTGCCGTGCCCCCGGTCGCGGCCACCAGCACGGGCACGTCCTCCAGCGCGGCGTCGTCGACGAGGTCGAAGAAGGACTTGAACAGCCCCGAGTAGGAGGCCTTGTACGTCGGGGTGGCCGCGATCAGGGCGTCCGCCCCGGCGACCGTGTCCAGGGCGGTCCGCAGCTCCGGACCGGGGAACCCGGTGAGCAGGTGGTCGGCGACGGCGTGGGCCAGCGGGCGCAGGTCCACGCGCTCGATCCGCACCGGCGTCTCGGCCAGTCCGTCCCGGGCGGCCTCGGCGAGCCGGTCGGCCAGCAGCGAGGTGGAGGAGGCGTCGGACATCCCCGCCGACACCACGGCCACGGTGAGCGGGCGCGCCGCGACGGGGTCCGGCGTCGTCGTCCCGGTGGGGTTCCGGACGCTCATCGGTGGGCCTTCTCCGTGGTCCGCCCCGTGGTCGGCTCCGCGGCCTGCGCGGCGCGGGCCCGCCCGGCGGGCGAGTCCTCGGCGCCGCCGGGCACCGGGTCCTGGCCGGCGCGGTGGCGTTCCAGCAGCGAAGCGTGGGTCGGGGCCTCCGGCACGTGGGCGGGCCTGAGCGCGGCGAACTCCTTGCGCAGCACCGGCACGACCTCCTCGCCCAGCAGGTCGAGCTGCTCCAGGACGGTCTTGAGCGGCAGGCCGGCGTGGTCCATCAGGAACAGCTGGCGCTGGTAGTCGCCCGCGTAGTCGCGGAACCCGAGGGTCTTCTCGATGACCTGCTGCGGGGAGCCGACGGTCAGCGGCGTCTGCGTGGTGAAGTCCTCCAGGGACGGCCCGTGCCCGTAGACGGGGGCGTTGTCGAAGTAGGGGCGGAACTCCCGCACGGCGTCCTGGGAGTTCCGGCGCATGAACACCTGGCCGCCGAGGCCCACGATGGCCTGGTCGGCCGAGCCGTGGCCGTAGTGCTCGAAGCGCGTCCGGTAGAACTCCACCATCCGTCGGGTGTGCTCGGCGGGCCAGAAGATGTTGTTGTGGAAGAACCCGTCGCCGTAGTAGGCGGCCTGCTCCGGAATCTCGGGGGAGCGGATCGAGCCGTGCCACACGAAGGGGGCCACGCCGTCGAGCGGGCGCGGGGTCGAGGTGAAACCCTGCAGGGCGCCGCGGAACCGGCCCTGCCAGTTGACCACGTCCTCCCGCCACAGCCGGTGGAGCAGGCTGTAGTGCTCGATCGCCAGCGGGATGCCCTGGCGGATGTCCTGGCCGAACCACGGATAGACCGGGCCGGTGTTGCCCCGCCCCATGGTGAGGTCCACGCGGCCGTCGGTCAGGTGCTGCAGGTAGGCGTAGTCCTCCGCGATGCGCACCGGGTCGGTGGTGGTGATCAGGGTGGTGGCCGTGGACAGCTGCAGCCGCTCGGTCTGCGCCGCGATGCTCGCCAGCAGGACGGGCGGGTTCCCCGGCGCCACGAACGGCGGGTTGTGGTGCTGGCCCGTGGCGAAGACGTCCAGGCCCACCTCCTCCGCCTTCTTCGCGATCTCGACGGTGGCCCTGATCCGCTCGTGCTCGGTGGGGGTGCGTCCCGTGGTGGGATCCTCGGTGACGTCCCCGATGGTGAAGATGCCGAACTGCATGTGGTCCTCCTGCTCCGCGGCGGCGTCCGGCCGGACGGCCCGCCCTGTTCTTTCAAATTTGAACTACTACCGTCAAGCGGCGCCCGTCCCGGATTATTCCCGCCCCGGTCCGCCTAGGGTGGACGCATGCCCCTCCCCCACTTCCGTCCCACCGGCGCCGGCACCGCGGACCCGGGCGCCGTCGTCGCCGGCGAGCACTACCGCATCAGCGTGCTGAGCCCCGGGCTGCTGCGCCTGGAGTACAGTCCCGCCGGCCGCTTCGAGGACCGTCCGTCCGCGTTCGCCGTCGACCGCCGGTTCCCGGTGCCGGACTTCCGGGTGCGGCGCACGGCGGCCGGTCTGGAGCTGAGCACGGAGCGGATCCACCTCAGCTACGACGAGCGGGCCTTCAGCCCGACGGGACTGTCCGCGCAGATCCGCGGCGGCGTGACCAGCTACCACAGCGTGTGGCGCTACGGCGTCCCCGCCCCCACCCTGGGCGGGACCGCGCGCACCCTGGACGAGGCCGACGGCCCGATCCCGCTCGAGCCGGGCATCACGTCCCGCGAGGGCTTCGGGGTGATCGACGACTCCGCCTCGGTGCTGCTCACGGACGACGGCTGGTACGCGCCGCGCGCGCCCGAGGAGGGCGCCGTGGACCTCTACCTCTTCGGCTGGGGCCACGACCACCGGCAGGCGCTGCGCGACCTCTACGCCCTGTCCGGGCCGCAGCCCGTCCTGCCGCGCTGGGCGCTCGGCAACTGGTGGAGCCGGTACCACGCCTACGACGAGGCCGAGTACCGGGAGCTGGTCGCCGAGTTCGACCGGCGCCGCCTGCCGTTCTCCGTGCTGGTGGTGGACATGGACTGGCACCTCACGGACGAGCACGTGGAGCGCCGGCACGGCTCGGGCTGGACGGGCTACACCTGGAACCGGGAGCTGTTCCCGGACCCGCGGGCCTTCCTCGCGTGGGCGCACGAGCACGGCTACCGGGTCACGCTCAACCTGCACCCGGCCGACGGGGTGCGCTCCTTCGAGGACGCGCACCCCGCGATGCTCGAGGCCCTGGGGCGCGAGCCGGGCTCGGAGGAGCCCGTGGCCTTCGACGTCACCGACCGGGACTTCGTGGCCGCGTACTTCGAGGTCCTGCACCGCGGCCTGGAGGCCGACGGCGTGGACTTCTGGTGGGTCGACTGGCAGTCCGGGCCGCACTCGCGGCTGCCCGGGGTGGACCCCCTGTGGGTGCTCAACCACTACCACTTCCTGGACTCGGGCGCGGACGGGTCCCGCCCGCTGACGCTCTCCCGCTACGCCGGGCCCGGCAGCCACCGCTACCCGGTCGGCTTCTCCGGCGACACCGTCATCTCCTGGGCCTCGCTGGCGTTCCAGCCGTACTTCACGGCGACCGCGGCGAACATCGGCTTCGGCTGGTGGAGCCACGACATCGGCGGGCACGTCTTCGGCGCCCGCGACGACGAGCTGGCCACCCGCTGGCTGCAGTTCGGGGTGTTCTCCCCGATCCTGCGCCTGCACTCGGGCGACAACGACTTCATCGCCAAGGAGCCGTGGCGCTACCGCTCCCCCTACGCGGAGGCCATGGAGCGCGGCCTCCGGCTGCGGCACCGGCTGGTCCCCTACCTGCACACCGCCAACCGGGCCGCCGCCGTGGAGGGCGTCCCCCTGGTCCGGCCCCTGTACCACGAGCACCCGGAGGCGGAGCAGGCCTACCGGTACGGCCACCAGTACCTGTTCGGGCCCGAGCTGATGGTCGCCCCGGTCACCTCCCCCGCGGACCCCGTGGTCACCCGCGCGGCCGTGCCGGTGTGGTTGCCGGAGGGGTCCTGGACGGACCTGTTCACGGGCACCGTCTACGACGGCGGGCGGGAGCTCGTGCTGCACCGGGGCCTCGACGACGTGCCCGTCATGGCCCGCGCCGGCGCGATCGTGCCCCTCGCGGGGTCCGACGACGACGCCGCGCCGGGCCCCGGCAATCCCGGTGAGCTGGAGGTCCTGGTGGTCGCCGGCGCCTCGCACCGCACCGTCCTGGACGAGGACGACAACAGCGGCGACGGCCTCGACCCGGCCCGCTGGGCGCGCACCCCGCTCGCCCTCGACGCCGCCGCCGGGGAGTTCACGGTCGGCCCGGCGCAGGGCCACCTCGGCTGCCTGCCGGCGGCGCGCACCTGGACCCTCACCTTCATCGGCCTCGAGGAGCCGGCCGAGCCGACCGTGACCGTGGACGGGAGGACCGTCCCGGTCCGCACCGCCCGGCGGGGGAACGGCGTGCGCGGGCACCGCACCTCGGTCACCGTCGAGGGGGTCGCCCCCGGGGCGCAGATCGTGGTGCGGTCGGCGGGACTGGGCGCCGTGGCCGCCCAGGATCCCGCGGACCGCGTCTTCGACCTGCTCAACGACGCCCAGATCGGCTACGAGGTCAAGCGGCGGGTGCACGAGGCCGTGCGGCGCGATCCCGTGGGGGCGCTCGGGCAGGCACCCGCCCTGGGCGTGGAGGGGCCGCTGCTCAGCGCGCTCACCGAGCTGGTGCTGGCGACGCGGACCTGACCCCTGGTCGCCGGAGGTCGACCCGTCGTGGCGTGCCCCGCGCCCCCGGCCGCCGCCCGCGGCGGAGAGCTCACCCGGGGCAGGGGCCGTCCTCGTCCAGGCCGAGCTCGACGACCAGGATGGGCAGCCTCAGCCGTTCCGCGGTGAAGGACACCACGCGGGCGTGCGGGATGCCCTTCTCCCGGACGAAGCGGCAGGCGACCAGTCCGTGGTCACGGTTCTGGCCGATCATCAGCACCCAGTTCCGGCCCGCGGCGTCCAGCGCGTGCGCCTGGCGCTCCAGGTCCCTTCCCGCCGGGTCCTTCTCGGTGCTGCGCCGGGCGAAACGGGCCGCGTAGGCCCTCATGTCCTCCTCGGTGCGCAGCAGCCCGGCGGCGACCCGCCGCGCGTCCTGGACCCTCAGCGCGGGCGCGATCTGCTCCTCGCGGATCTCGCCGGCACGGTCCCCGCCCTCCTCGTCGGCGGACCGGTGGGCGGCGTGGATGATGCGCTCGATCCGGCGCAGACGGGCGTCGTCCTGGTGCAGCCGGCGGTAGTCGGCGATCAGCGCCTCGAGCTCGGCGTCCAGGTGGCTCCGCTCGGGCTCCTCGGGCTCGCGGCCGTCGTGCGCCGGTCGTGATGGGGACAAGCCGGCCTCCTGGGCGCTGGACGGTGACGTTCCCACGTCAACGGCGACGGCCGCAGCGCCTATTCCGCCGGCCCCCGGGGGCGGTGCCGGGACCGCCGACGCGAGCGGGGTTGGCATCATGGGTGCATGAGTGAGATCAACGACCCCGCCCCGCGTTCCGTCGAGCTGACCCGCACCGCCACCGGCCACTACACCGCCCGCAACGCCGAGGGGGCCGAGATCGCCTTCGGCCGCGGTGAGGGCCTGCTGTCCCCCGTGGAGCTCCTGCTGGCCGCCGTCGCCGGGTGCTCGGCCATCGACGTGGACGTGGCGACCTCCCGCAGCTCGGAGCCCTCGGAGTTCCGCGTCGAGGCGACCGGACAGAAGATCCTCGAGGAGAACGGGGCGAACCGCCTGGAGGACCTGCACCTCTCCTTCCACCTCGCGTTCCCCGACGACGCCGCCGGCCGCAAGGCCGCCGGCATGGTCCAACGCCTCGTCACCCTGTCCCACGACAAGTACTGCACGGTCTCGCGGACGGTGGAGCACGGCACCGCCGTCGGCCACGACGTCAGCGTCGACATCGACGGTGCCGCGGGCGAGCCCCTGTAGCCGACCGCACGGGGTTCTGCACGGTCGGCCCCGGGCGGGGCAGGAGGACCGAGCCCCTGGTGTTCACCGGGCGGTCATGTGCCCGCCGTCCGGGCGGGTCAGGATGAGCACGCCTACACTGCGCTCAAGAGACCCTGACCGGAGAGGAACGGCCGATGCCCGACGGAAAACGGCAGTGGATGCCCGCCGACCAGTGGGCCGTGCGGGAGAACCTGCGGGAGTTCATCGACCACCTCACGCAGATGGGCTACACCGTGCCCCACGGGCACGAGGAGGACCCGGACCTCATCGACCCGGGGGGCTCGGCCGTGGAGACCTGGCGGGAGGACCACCCCTACGACGAGCTGATGAGCCGGGAGGAGTACGAGCTGGAGAAGTACAAGCTCCAGATCGAGCTGCTGAAGTTCCAGTACTGGGGCCAGGACCACGACCTCCAGCACGTCATCGTGTTCGAGGGCCGGGACGCCGCCGGCAAGGGCGGGACGATCAAGCGGTTNGGGGCCAGGACCACGACCTCCAGCACGTCATCGTGTTCGAGGGCCGGGACGCCGCCGGCAAGGGCGGGACGATCAAGCGGTTCACCGAGTACCTCAACCCGCGCGCCGCCCGGGTCGTGGCCCTGACCAAGCCCTCGGACCGCGAGGCCGGGCAGTGGTACTTCCAGCGCTACATCCGCCACCTGCCCACCGCCGGGGAGATGGTGCTCTTCGACCGCTCCTGGTACAACCGGGCGGTGGTGGAACCCGTGATGGGCTTCTGCACCCCGCAGGACTACGCGTGGTTCATGGACCAGGCCCCGGTGTTCGAGAAGATGCTCGTGGACTCCGGCATCCACCTCACCAAGCTCTGGTTCTCCGTGACCCAGCAGGAGCAGCGGACCCGGTTCGCGATCCGTCAGATCGACCCCGTGCGCCGGTGGAAGCTGTCCCCGCAGGACCTCGCCTCCCTGGACCGGTGGGAGGACTACACCGAGGCGAAGGAGGAGATGTTCCTGCGCACGGACACCGACCACGCCCCGTGGACCACGGTGAAGTCCAACGACAAGAAGCGGGCGAGGATCAACGCGCTGCGCTTCTTCCTGGACCAGTTCGACTACGAGGACAAGGACCCGTCCGTGGTCCACCCGGCCGATCCGCTGATCGTGCGCCGCGGCCGCGACGCCGTCGGCGACTGAGCCCCGCGGCGTGGAGACGTGGCCGGCGCTGGTCGCCGGCATCGGCTCGGGCCTCGTCGGCGGGTTCTACCTGGCGTTCTCCCTGGTGGTGATGCCGGCGCTGCGGCGCCTCCCCGGCGGCGCGGCGGCCTCGGCGATGATCGCCGTCAACCGGGCCGCGGTGCGGGCGCCGTTCCTGGTCCTGTTCTTCGGCACCGCCCTGGCCTGTCTCGTCGTGGTCGGCACGAGCCTCTCCGCACCCGGCGGGCCGCTGCGCGTGCTGGGTGCGCTGGCCTCCCTGGCGGGCTGGGTCCTGACCGTGGCGGTCAACGTCCCGCTCAACGCCCGGCTGGCCCGCACCGATCGCCGGACCGTGGTGTGGTCCGCCTACGCGCGGCCGTGGACGCGGGCCAACCACCTCCGGGCGGGACTGTCCGTGCTCGGCGCCGTCGCCCTGCTGCTGCCCGTCCCCTGATCCGGGCCCCGGTCCGGCCGGGCCGCGGACCTCCTCCCGCCCGCGGACCGGGCCGGGCGGCCGCGTCCCTCCGCGCCGCCGCCCGGCCCGGGCGGTCAGCCGGTGTTGCGCAGGCCGGCGGCCACCCCGTTGATGGTGATGAGCAGGGCCCGCTGCAGGCCCTCGTCGACCTCCCGGCCCTCGGCGTCCTGCTCCCGGATCCGGCGGAGCAGCTCCACCTGCAGGTAGGAGATGGGGTCGAGGTACTGGTCCCGCACCTCGAGCGTCTGCTTCAGGGTGGGGTTGCCGTCCAGCAGCTCCGCCTGCCCGGTGAGCCGGGCGAGCTCGTCGAGGGTGAGCTCGTACTCGCGGCGGATCACCTCGAACACGTGCTGGAGCCGCTCGGGCACCAGGGCCCGGACGTAGTGGGCGGCGATCTCCAGGTCGGTCTTCGCCACGGTCATCTCCACGTTGGAGATCACGGAGCGGAAGAAGTGCCAGCGCTCCAGCATGGTGCGCAGGTCCCCCTCCATCCCCGCCTCGCGGGCGGCGCGCAGGCCCGAGCCCACCCCGAACCAGCCGGGCACGATCTGGCGGGACTGCGTCCAGCCGAAGACCCACGGGATGGCCCGCAGCCCGGACAGACCCTTGTCCGACGACGGGCGCTTGGCCGGGCGGGAGCCGATGTTCAGCGCGCCCAGCTGCTCCACCGGGGTGGCGGACAGGAAGTACTCCGGCAGGTCGGGGTCCTCGACCAGGCCCGTGTAGGAGGCGAAGGCGGCGTCGCTGACCACGTCCATGACCTCGCCCCACCGGTCCAGCTCCTCCTCGGTGGAGCGCGGGTCCTGGTGCAGCGCCGTGGCGCGCAGCACGGCGGCCAGGGACAGCTCGAGGTTCTCCCGGGCCAGGGCGGGGAGGGAGAACTTGTCGCTGATCACCTCGCCCTGCTCGGTGAACTTGATCTCGCCGGCGAGGACGCCGCTGGGCTGGGCGAGGATCGCGTCGTGGGTGGGGCCGCCGCCGCGGCCCACGGAGCCGCCGCGGCCGTGGAAGAGCCGCAGCCGCACGCCGTGCCGGGCGGCGACGTCGCGGAGCCGGCGCTCGGTCCGGTGGATCTCCCACCGGCTGGTCATCACCCCGGACTCCTTGTTGGAGTCGGAGTAGCCGAGCATGACCTCCTGGATGTTCCCGCGCGCCGCGACCACCCGCCGGTAGGCCGGGTCGGAGAGCAGCTCGTCGATGACCTCCGCGGAGCGGCGCAGCTCCCCGACGGTCTCCAGCAGCGGTGCGAAGCCGAGGGTGGCGCGGTCCTGCTCGCCGGTGAGGTCCACCAGCCCGGCCTCGCGGGCCAGGATCACGGGGGCCAGGATGTCGTCCGCGTCGCGGGTCATGGACACGATGTAGGTCTCGACGATCTCCTCGCCGTAGGTCTCCTGGGCCCGGGCGATCTCCCGGAAGACCGCGAACGTCCGGTCCGCGTCGCCGTCGAGGTGCACGGCGCCCGTGGACAGCCCCGGCGGGGCGAGCGGGCGGCGGCCGGCGAGCTCCCCGGCGAGCACCGCGGCGCGCGCGCCCCGGTCCATGTCCGCGTACGGCTGGTCCAGCTCGCCCAGCCGGTCGAGCAGCTGCCCCACGGCCTCGTGGTGGGCGTCGGCGTGCTCGCGGACGTCCAGGGTGGCCAGGCCCAGGCCGAAGCCGGCGATGGTGCGGGTCGCCGCGGCGAGGGAGCCGTCGGCGGCGAGCGCGCCCGCGTGGTGCCGCAGCGAGCGGGCCACCACGTCGAGGTCGGCCACGAGCTCGGCGGTGGTCCGGTAGTCCCGGCCCGGCTCGTGGACGGTCTCCTCCGCGAACCGGCGGCGGGTGTTGATCAGCTTGGCCTTGATGCAGGTGAGCTTGAGCCGGTACGGCTCCTGCGCGTTGAGCTCCAGGACCCGCGGGTCCAGGCCGGGCAGGTGGGCCACGTCCCGCTCCACGGACTCGCGCAGCTCGGGGTCGACCTCGACGATGGCGGTGGAGGGGGACAGCCGGGAGACCAGCACGTCCAGGAAGCTCAGGGCGATGTCCACGGCGGCCTGCCCCTGCAGCTGGAGGACCCGGCGGGTCATCTCGGGGGTGACGTTGGGGTTGCCGTCCCGGTCCCCGCCGATCCAGGACCCGAAGCGCAGCGGCGGGGGGCCGGCCGGCAGGTGCACGTCGTGCTGCGAGAGCTGGTCCTCGAGGTCCGCGAGCAGCACGGGCATGGTCTCGGTGAGGACCTCCCGCAGGTAGTACAGGGCGTTGCGGGCCTCGTCGAGCGGGGTGGGGCGGTTCTGGCGCAGTTCGTCGGTCTGCCACAGGAGCTCGATCAGCTCGGCGAGGCGCCGGTCCTGGCTGCGGCGCGCGGCGGAGCCCTCGGCGGTCTCGCGGGCCAGGATGTCGGAGAGGTGCCGGATCTTGGTCAGCACGGAGCGCCGGGAGGCCTCGGTGGGGTGCGCGGTGAACACCGGCCGGACGTCCAGGCTGCCCACCGCCTCGCGCAGGGCGTCGGGACCGGCCTCGGCGGCGACGTCGGCGACCGCCGCGGCGAGCCACCCCTCGTCCTCGGGGCGGCGGCCGAGCACGCGCACGCGGTGCACCTGCTCGGCGGCGTTGGCCAGGTGGAAGTAGTGGGCGAAGGCCCGCACCAGGTCCGTCGCCCGGTCCAGGGGCAGGGAGCCGAGCAGGTCGCGGACCTGGCCCGCGGCGTCGTCGGCCCCGGAGGCCTTGGCGTCCTTCGCGTCCTTGGTGAGCCGGCGGACCTGCTCGACCAGCTCCAGCAGCTCCTCGCCGCGCTGACGGGCCAGGGTCTCCCCCAGCAGGGTCGTGATGCGGCGGACGTCCGCACGCAGCGGGGCGTCGATCACCTCGGCGCGGTGGCGGTCGGGGGCGGCGGTCCGGTCGTGCTGAGTCGTCATGTCGCGGCTGCTCCTGGCTGGTCGGTCGTCACGGGTGCGCGCACGACCGACGAGCGGTCGCGCCGTCGGTGCCTACCGTGCCAGCCTACCCCGGGTGATCCACGTCGCACGGGCCGCCCCGGGGAGGCCCCGCGTGGACCCTCTCCTGGAAACCCGTGCCGGCCGGGGCAGGGAGCGGTAGGTTCGGCGGTGAGCACACCTCGCGCGCGCCAGGAGGCACAGGCCATGAGCCAGCACCCGCACGGTCCCGGCGGCCCGCACCGTCCGGGCGGCGGGCCGCCCCCGCGGCTCCCCGGCGGACCGGGTCCCGGCACGGTCCCGCCCGGGCCGCCGATGACGGCCCGGCTGCGCCTGCTGCTGCGGCTCACCCTGCTCTCGTTCGCGGTCAACGTGGCGGACACGTTCGTGCAGGCTGTCGCGGGCCCCAGCGCCCAGCTCCCCGGCATGGAGGACCTGGTGCGGGTGCCGGGGCTCCCCGGCGCCGGGCTGTCCGCCGCGCTGGCGCTCCTCGGCGTGGTGCTGACGACGGCCCTCTACGCGCTGGTCTGGTTCCCGCTGCGCGAGCAGCTGCAGTGGGGCTGGATCCTCGGCATCGTCTTCTGCTCCCTGGCCGTGCTCGGCGACCTCTTCGACCTGGCGGTGTTCCTCCTGGGCGGGCACCTGCTGCCCGGGCTCAGCACCACCGTCCTGGTCGCGGTCAACGTCGTGTGGCTCGTCGTGGCCGGCCACCCCGGGGTGCGGGCGGCGCTGCGCTGACCCGGATGAGGAGCGGCCCGGGCGGGACGCGGCCCGGGGGCGGTCAGGCGCCGGCGGTGACGGGTGGGGCGGCCGACCAGGGGAAGACGATCCAGTCGTCGGTGGCCTTCCACAGGTAGTCGGGCCGGATCACGGAGCGGGGCTTGCCGTAGATGACGGCGGAGCGCGCCTCCGCGCCCAGGCCGCGCAGCAGCTCCAGCACCAGGGCGAGGGTCCGCCCGGAGTCCGCCACGTCGTCGACGACGAGCAGCTTCCGGCCCGCGATGGACTCGGTGTCCAGCATCGGGGCGAGCAGCACGGGGTCCGGCAGGGTCTGGTGGACGTCGGTGTAGAACTCCACGTTGATCGCGTCCGAGAGCTTGACCCCCATCGCGTAGGACAGCGCACCGGCCGGGAGCAGACCGCCGCGGGCCACCGCGATGATGATGTCCGGCAGGAAACCGCTGTCCACGACGCTCTGGGCGAGCTCCTGGGTCGCTTCGCCGAAGCGTTCCCACGTGAGGATCTCCTTGCCCTCGAGCTCGAGGGCGTCCGCGTGATAGGCCATGCGCCTCAGGCTACCGGAGCCCCGGAGCGGGTGGAGCCGCGCGCCCGAAGGTAGTAAGTTCACTGATCGGATCGTTGTCCACCGGAGCCCCCCCGCGGGGCTCCCCCCGCACCGGAGAGGACGCCATGCCCCAGCACCCGGCGCAGGGCCGCACCGCCCTGCTCGTCATCGACATGCAGAACTCGTACTTCGACTTCCCCGAGCTCGAGGAGCAGCGGGAGCCCGTGACGGAGAAGGTCAACGAGCTGATCCGGGCGGCCCGCGACGGCGGCTGCCCGATCGTGCTGATCCGCACCCAGCACGAGCGGGACGGCTCCACGTGGACCGTCAACATGCACGACGACGGGCAGGGCTTCGCGTTCCCCGGCACGGAGCAGTCCGAGTACGTGGCCGGTCTCGACACCGAGGGCGGGACGGGGCTGGTCAAGACCCGGGACAGCGCGTTCTTCGACACGGACCTCGCGGCCCGGCTGCGCAACCTGGGCGCCACCCACCTGATGCTCTGCGGGATCTCCACGCACAGCTGCGTGGCCCAGACCGCGATCGACGCGTTCGCCCACGACTTCCGGGCCGCGGTGGCCCGGGACGCCGTGGCCTCCGAGAACTCGGAGCTCTCCCGCGCGCTGCTGGCCTTCCTCGAGGACGAGATGCGCCAGGACATCCTGCACCAGGACGAGGCCGTGGCCCGGCTGCGGGGCTGAGCACCGGGCCCGCGCTGGGAGCTGCGCCTCGGGAGCCGGCTCACGGGCAGCCGGAGCAGCCTGGGCCGCACCCGTCCGCGCCGTCGTCGGCGTCCGCGCCGACGAGGACGGCCGCCGGCGTGCAGCAGGCGTCCCCCCGCCAGGCCTCCAGGCCCTCTCGCAGCGCTACGACGGCGATCACCAGCGCGGCGACCGGGTCGGCCCAGTTCCAGCCCAAAGCGCTGTTGAGGACCAGGCCCACCAGCAGCACGGCCGAGAGGTAGGTGCACAGCAGGGTCTGCCGGGAGTCGGCCACCGCTGAGGCGGAGCCCAGCTCACGGCCGGTGCGGCGCTCGAACCAGGACAGCAGCGGCATGACCACCAGGCTCAACGCTGCCAGTCCGATCCCGACCGGAGAGTGCTCCGGCTCGGCGGCCTCGAGCAGGGCACGCAGCGCGTCGACGGCGACGAAGGCCGCGAGGCCGAAGAAGGAGAAGGCGATCACCCGCATGGCCGCCCGCTCCCGGCGATGCGGGTCCGGAGCGGCGAACTGCCAGGCCACCGCGGCCGCCGACAGCACCTCGACGACGGAGTCGAGGCCGAAGCCGATCAGTGCCGAGGACGAGGCGACGGCACCGGCGGTGATCGCGACGATCGCTTCGAGGACGTTGTAGGTGATCGTGCCGGCCACGATCCACCGCACCCTCCGGTGCAGGAGGGCCCGCCGGTCCCCCGTGATGGGCCTGGGGCCGAGAGAGGTCGAGCTCATGCGCAGTTGCAGCCTTCCGGGGAGCAGCAGACAGGGTCCACGGCGACCACCAGGTCCAGCAGCTCTCCCAGCGCACCGCCCAAACGGGGGTCGGCCAGCCGGTACCAGGTGTTGCGTCCCTCGCGGGTGGCCTCGACGAGCCCGCACCCGCGCAGGCAGGCGAGCTGATTGGAGACCACCTGCTTCGACACGCCGAGGCTCTCGGCCAGGTCCGTGGGGCGCGCCGGGGCCTCGCGCAGGGACAGCAGGATCCGGGTGCGGACGCCCTCCGAGAGGGCGTTGCCGAACCGGGTCAGGGCAGCGGCGTGGGTGGAGCCGACCGAGGTCATGCCCCAACAGTACACGATGGCGTGTACTGAGTACTCGGGAAGGCCGATCGCCCGGAGCTCAGCCGGTGACGGGCGCCGACAGGTCGGCGGTCATGTCCTCGACGTAGCGGCGCACCTCGGTGCCGAAGAGCTCGATGCTGCGCCGCATCCGGGCGTGGTCCAGGGTGCCCACCGCGTACTTGAGGTCGAAGCGCGAGGCGCCGAGCGCCGCCGAGGACCGGACGATCTTGCGGGCGACCGTCTCCGGGGAGCCCACGAAGTAGGCGCCCTCCGGCCCGCACATCGCGTCGAACTCCGCGCGGGTCAGCGGGCCCCAGCCGCGCTCCCTGCCGATCCGGGCGTGCGTGTACGCCTGGTGCGGGAAGAACTCCTCGCGGGCCTGCTCGTCGGTCTCCGCGACGTAGCCCGGGGAGTGGAAGGCCACCGGCTGCGGCTCCTTCTCGAAGTGCTCGAGGGCCTGGCGGTAGTAGTCGGCGAAGGGCGCGAAGGCCGAGGGGCTGCCGCCGATGATCGCGAAGATGACGGGCAGCCCGTAGTGGGCGGCGCGGACCACCGAGTTGGGCGAGCCGCCCACGGCGATCCACGTGCGCAGCGCGCCGGCCTCGGTCTTGGGGTAGACCTCCAAGCCCTGGATGGGCGCGCGCAGCCGGCCCTGCCAGTCGATCCGGCCCTCGGTGCGGAGCCGGTCGAACAGCTGCAGCTTCTCCTCGAACAGCGCCTCGTACTCGTCCAGCGGGTAGCCGAACAGCGGGAAGGACTCGGTGAAGGAGCCGCGGCCCAGGATGACGTCGGCGCGGCCGGAGGAGAGGGCGTCCACGGTGGCGAAGCGCTGGTAGACCCGCACCGGGTCGTCGGAGCTGAGCACGGTCACCGCGGAGCCCAGGCGGATCCGCTCCGTGACCGTGGCGATGCCGGCGAGCACCGTCTCGGGCGAGGAGACCGCGAAGTCCTCCCGGTGGTGCTCGCCGATGCCGAAGAAGTCCAGTCCCACCTGGTCGGCCAGCACCGCCTCGGCCACGACATTGCGGATCACCTGAGCCCCGCCGAGCATCCGCCCGTCCGGCCCGGGGTAGAGGTCGCCGAAGGTGTTCAGGCCGAGCTGGATGGTCATGCGGGGCTCCTCGTCGCAGATTTTGTGGATACATCCATAAAAGTCGTCGGCGGGCCGGCTTATTCCGGTGCCGCTGCGGCCGGGGTCCGGCTCAGCGGGTGAGCCACTCCCAGGCGGTGTGCTTCTCGGGGCCGGGGACGCCGCTGACGATCCACGCGATGTCGTCCGTGGAGAGCGGGAACGGGGGCTCCCCCTCCTGGTCGGCGGGCTCCAGCTCGTCCACGTGCTCGAGGCTCCACAGCTCGGCGAACACCTGGGTGGGGCCGCGCCGGTCCACCAGCCGCTCGCGGACCTCCTCGGCGAGCTCGTCCAGGTGGTCCTGCAGGAACCCGGCGAGCTCCGCCGCGAACCCCTCCGCCCCCTCCTCCGCGGGGTCGATCTCCCACGTCTGCCGCACGAGCGCCAGGGCCTCGTCGTCGCCCAGGGGGGCGCCGTCCCGGCGGGGGTCGGGCGCCCCGGCCGGGACCGGTTCACCGGCGGCGACGGCCAGGAAGCGCTCCTGGAGGACGAACAGCGCGGCGACGGTCATCAGATCGTGCACCCGCCGGCCGACGGCGTCGTCGTCCTCCGGCCCGGCGGCCGCGCCGTCGACACCCCCGCCGGCGAGGCCCTCCCAGGCGTGGCGCACCCAGGCGCGGACGCGGTCGGGCTCGCCCGAGCGGATCGAGGACGGGCGGATCGAGGACGGGCGCCACCCGTCCGTGGCCGCCCGCCACCGGTCGTCCAGGGCGGGGTCCCCCGGCACGACGGGCTCGGAGGGGCCGGGGCGGTCGGCGGGCGGGTGGCTGAACACGGTGCGGCTCCTGGGTCGGACGGACGTGGCGCGGGACGCGCGGTCCGGACCCAGCCTAGGACGTGTCCCGACAAGCCCCGGGCCCCGTCCGGAGCGGACGGGGCCCGGGGCCTCGGTGACAGGTCAGCGGCCGGTCAGCAACAGCGCGGCGTCACGGCTCGGGGTGCACCACCATGGCGGAGCCGCCGTAGCCGCGCTCGGTCTCGGCCGCCGCCTCGAAGCGGCCGTCGCCGAGGATCCGGATGGCGGAGGCGTTGCCGATCCAGCGCACGTCCTCGAGCTCGTGCCCGAGGGCGATCAGCTCGTCGCCCGTGGGCGAGTCGAGGAGACCCAGGTCGGCGCCCTCGGCCCCGTTGCGGGAGCTCAGCCGGGGCGCGGCCACGGCGTCGACGAGGTCGAGGTCCCGGTCGATGTGCCCGGTGAGGATCTGCGCCACCGTGGTGATGATCGTGGCGCCGCCGGGGGTGCCCACCGACATCCACGGCTCCCCGTCCCGGAGCACGATCGTGGGGCTCATCGACGAGCGGGGCCGCTTGCCCGGGCCGGGCAGGTTCGGGTCCGGCACGCCCTCGGTGACGGGCGCGAAGTTGAAGTCGGTCAGCTCGTTGTTGAGCAGGAACCCGTGGTCCGGGACCGTGATCCCGGAGCCGCCGGTCTGCTCGATGGTGAGGGTGTAGGAGACCACGTCGCCCCACCGGTCGGCCACGTTGAGGTGGGTGGTCGAGACGCCGCCGACGGGCTCGGGCTGACGGGCCCCGGCCGTCCCGCACGCGGCGTAGTCCCCGTCCGGCTCGCCGAAGGGGATGGGCCGCTCCTGGGCCGCGGCGGGGTCGAAGAGGCAGGCGCGCTCGTCGGCGAACTCCTGGCTCGTGAGCTCCTCGACGGGCACGCCCTGCACGTCCCCGATCCACCGGTTGCGGTCGGCGAAGGCGGTCGCCGTGGCCTCCGAGAAGCGGTGCAGGTACTGGGTCCCGGAGACCTCGTCGAGGGCCGTCCCGGTGCGCTCGTCGTAGGCCTCCAGGAGGTTCAGGGTCTCGGCCACCGTGATGCCGCCGGAGCTGGGCAGCCCCATGCCGTAGACCTCCAGGCCGCGGTACTCGGTGGAGACCGGGTCCTTGAGCAGGGCCTCGTAGGATCCCAGGTCCTCGAGGGTCATCTCCCCGGGGAGCACCTCCACGCCCTCGGCGGTGGCGGGCTCCCGGCTCGCGTCGACGACCGCCGCCCCGATCGACCCGTCGTAGAAGGCGCCGGTGCCCTCGTGCCGGATGGTGCGGTAGGTGCGGGCGAGGTCGGGGTTGCGGAACACGGTGCCGACCGCGGGCGCCTCGCCGTCGCGCAGGAACAGCTCCGCGGTCTCGGGGAACCTCCCGAAGCGCTCGGCGTTCTGGGCGGTCTGCTCCTGGAAGTTCTCGTCCACCACGAAGCCGCGGGCGGCGATCCGCTCCGCGGGCCGCAGCAACCGGTGCAGGTCCATCGTGCCGAACTCCTCGGCCGCGGTCTCCCACGTGGCCAGGGTGCCGGGCACGCCTACGGACTTCCCGGAGCTGACCACGGTGGCGAAGTCGAGGGGCTCGCCGCCCTCGCCCAGGAACTCGTCCTCCGTGAACGTGGCCGGGGCCGTCTCGCGCCCGTCGATCGTGCGGACCTCGCCGGTCTCCGCGCTGTAGTGCACGAAGAACCCGCCGCCGCCGATGCCCGCGGAGTACGGCTCGGTGACGCCCAGGGCCGCGGCCGCGGCCACGGCGGCGTCGGCGGCGTTGCCGCCCCGCTCGAGCACGTCGATGCCGACCTGGCTCGCGAGCGGGTCCACGGAGGAGACCGCGCCGCCGCCGCCGGTCATGACGGGGACCTTGGGCAGCTCGGCGGTGACCGGCGAGCCCCGGCCCCCGTGCTGCCGGTCGTCGTGCGCGACGGCCGCGGAGCCGCCGAGAACGGTGCCGGAGACGCCGAGCGCTCCGGCCAGACCCAGTGCGAGGTACCTCAGGGATGCGCGCATGGGCTCAGCCTCGCACCGGCGCCTCGTTCCCACCAGGGGCGACGCCTACATTTCGACCGGTGGCGCCGGGGTGCCCAGGCCCGGCGAGGACGCGATCACCCGGCGCACCACCGTCTCGGCGTCCGTCGAGGGGTTCCCGAAGCGGTGCATCGTCACGGACACGGCCTGCTCCGCAAGCAGCGGGAGCATCTCCACACGGGAGGCGCCGACCACCGGCCCGGTGAGCAGCGCGACCTCGGGCCGCTCGGCGAGCGCCTCGGCCAGGCCCGGCGCGGTGCCCACCACCCGGATCCGTCCGGCCCCGCTCGGATCGGACCAGTCGGCGGCGACGCGGGCGAAGGCCTCGTCACCGCAGGGGTCCAGCACCGAGCGGAAGAGCTCCTGCACCTGCGCGGGGACCTCCCCCGCGGGGACGAGGACCACGCGGGCGCCGGAGCGCACGGCGGCCAGCCCCACCCGGATCACGTCCGTGAGCGGGGCGTCCTCGGCCGCACGCACGACGACGTCGCGCGGGCGGTAGCGGAACAGGTTGGCCTCGGACTGCAGGCCGGTGGGGTCGTGGGCGCGGCCGAACTCCCGGTCCCACCAGGCCTGGTCCTGCTCGGCGCAGGCGGTCAGCCAGGCGGCGTCCGGCTCGGGCACGAGGGGGCGGAGCTCCGCGAGGTGGCGGGCGACGGACACGGAGAACTCGGTGCCGGCCTGCTCGGCCGGGACCTCCCCGAAAGGGGCCTTCTGCCACGAGCCGAGCTGGACCAGGTAGTTCGGTCCTCCGGCCTTGGCGCCCAGGCCCACCGAGGAGCGCTTCCAGCCGCCGAAGGGCTGGCGCTGGACGATCGCCCCGGTGATGCCGCGGTTGACGTAGAGGTTGCCCGCCGCGACGAGCTCCACCCACGTGCTGACCTCGTCGGGGTCCAGGGAGTGCAGCCCGGCGGTCAGCCCGTACTCGACCGCGTTCTGCAGCTCGATCGCCTCCTGCAGGTCCGCGGCCTCCATCAGCCCCAGGACGGGGCCGAAGCACTCGGTGCGGTGGAAGAAGGAGCCGGGGGCCACCCCCGTCCGGATCCCGGGCCGCCACAGCCGCCCGGTGTCGTCGAGCTGCCGCGGCTCGAGCAGCCACTGCTCCCCCGGGTCGAGGCGGGTCAGGGCGCGGTGCAGCTTCTCACCGGGCTCGGCGATCACCGGGCCCACCGAGGCCTGCAGGTTCTGCGGCCAGTCCACGACCATCGAGGACGCGGCGTCCAGCAGCTGCCGGCGGAACCGCTCGGACCGCGCCACGCTGCCCACGAGGATCCCGAGGGAGGCCGCCGAGCACTTCTGCCCGGCGTGGCCGAACGCGCTGGTCACGAGGTCCCACACGGCCCGGTCCCGGTCCGCACTGGGCGTGACGACCAGGGCGTTCTTGCCCGAGGTCTCCGCTGTCATCGGCCGCCCCGCCCGCCAGGACTGGAAGAGCCGGGCCGTCTCGTAGGCGCCGGTGAGGACGATGCGGTCCACCCCGGGGTGGGAGACGAGGGCCTGCCCCACCTCCCCCTCCACGGAGTCGACGAGCTGGAGCACGTCCCGCGGCACGCCGGCCTCCCACAGCGCCTCGACCACGGCGGCCGAGCAGCGCCGGGCCTCCGGGGCGGGCTTGTGCAGCACGGCGGCGCCGGCGGCCAGGGCCGCGACCGTGGAGCCGGTGGGGATCGCCAGCGGGAAGTTCCACGGCGGGGTGACCAGCACGAGCCGGTCCGGGACGAACCGGGCGCCGTCCACGGTCTCGAGCTCGAGGGCGCGGCGGGCGTACCAGCGGCAGAAGTCGATCGCCTCCGAGACCTCCGGGTCCGACTGGCCCAGGGTCTTGCCCGCCTCCGCGCCGGCCACCGCCAGCAGGTGCCCGCGGCGGGCGGCCAGGACGTCGGCCGCCCGGTTGAGGATCTCCGCGCGCTCCCGGGCGCCGCGGCCGTGCCATCCCTCGGCGGCGCCCCGTCCCGTGCGCACGAGCCGCTCGACGTCCTGCGCGCCGACGGGGTCGGGCACGGCCAGGGCCTCGTACCAGGATCGGTCCCGAATCCGGGCCGCGATCCCGTCCGCCCACGCCTGGTTCGCGGGGACCGAGACGTCGGTGTCCGGCTCGTTGCGGAAGGGCTCCTCCAGCGGCAGGTGCGCGGACCCGGCGCCGGGCGCGGTGCGGTCCTGGGCGCGGGCGGGCGCCGGGGCGATGTCCTGCCGCGGGTCCAGCGCCTCGAGGGCGGCCCGGAAGCGCTGCTCCTCCCGTGCGAAGACCTCGTTGTCCGGGGCCAGCTCGAAGATCCCGGACATGAAGTTCTCGTGCGCGGCGTTCTCCTCGAGCCGGCGCACGAGATAGGACACGGCCACGTCGAACTCGGCCGGGCGCACGGCGGGCACGTAGAGCAGCAGCTGCCCGACGTCGGCGCTCACGGCCCTCGCCTGCTCGACCGCCATGCCCTGGAGCATCTCGAACTCGATCCGCTCCGTCACGCCGCGGCGCTCGGCGAGCAGGTGGGCGAAGGCGATGTCGAACAGGTTGTGCCCAGCGACCCCCAGCCGCAGCCCCGTCATCCGGCCGGGCACGAACAGCCAGTCGAGGACCCGCTTGTAGTTGGTGTCGGTCTCCTGCTTGCTGCTCCACGTGGCCAGGGGCCAGCCGTGGAGCTCGGCGTCCACGCGCTCCATGGGGAGGTTCGCGCCCTTCACGAGCCGCACCTTGATCCCCGCGCCCCCGGCCTCGACCCGCGCGGCGGACCACACCGAGAGCCGCCGCACCACCGCGAGCGCGTCCGGCAGGTAGGCCTGGACCACGATCCCCGCCTCGAGACCCCGCAGCTCCGGGTGCTCCAGGAGACGGGTGAACACCTCGGTGGTCAGGTGCAGGTCGGAGTAGACCTCCATGTCGAGGTTGATGAACTTGCTCCCGGCCGGGGCCTGGGCGGCGGCCCGGTAGACGGGCAGCAGCCGCTCGACGACCTTCGCCACGGTCCCCTCGAAGCCCCAGTGGGACAGCTGCGGGACCACGGAGGAGACCTTGACGGACACGTAGTCGACGTCGTCCCGGTCCAGCAGCGCCGCGGCGTCGGCGAGGTGCTTGTCCGCCTCCTCCACGCCGAGGACCTCCTCGCCCAGCAGGTTGATGTTGAGCCGGTGGCCCTGGGCCGTCAGCTTCTTCACGGCCTGCCCGAACGGCCGGGGGCGGGCATCGACGATCATGTGGCCCACGAGCTGGCGGAGCCGGGTGCGGGCGGCGGGGACGACCACCTGCGGCGCCGAGGCCGAGAGCGCGGCCCCGAGCCGGATCTGGGCGCGGTCCGCCGCGGACATGGTGCGGGGCACGATCTCGGCGAGCGCGTGCAGGGCCCGCCCGGCGGCCCGCACGTCCTCGGTGCGCACCACCCGGTCCACGAAGCCGACGGTGAACTCGAGCCCGTGCGGGTCCTGGAGGACGGTGGCGAGCCGGTCGGCGGCGCCGTCGCGGTGCCGGCGGCCCTCGGCGGCGCGCACGAGCCACTCGCGGACCAGGGCGACGGCCTCGTCGGCCAGGGCGCGGGAGTCGGGGACGGACGGGGCGTCGGCGGTCATGGCGGCACTCTCCTGGAGGCTGCGCCCGGCAGCGGTGCCGAGGCACTCCCCCCGGCCGCCGGCCGCGTCCACCGGGCGTCACGGTGGCCGGTGAGTCCACGCTACGGCCGGAGCGGCCGGGGCGGAAGAGCCCTAACCGCCCGCCTGCCGCAGGATGTCCGTGGCGAGCCGGCCCAGGACGGCCTTGTGCGGGGCGAGCATGGCGTACCAGTAGGCCCGGCCGGCCGGGCCCGCGGGGCGGAACACCGTGGTCTGGCGGTAGACGAGAGTGCCGTCCGGTCCCGGTTCCAGGCAGATGTCCAGCCAGGCGTCCCCCGGCATCCGCACGACGGACCGCAGCCGCAGCCGCCGCGGCGGCTCGAGGGCCTCGACCGTCCACCAGTCCAGGCGCTCCCCGGCCGCCAGGCGGTCCGGGTGCTCGCGGTGGCGCAGCCGCCCGGGCGGGAGGTTCAGCCGGTTGGCCGTGGCGCGGGCGGCCCAGAGGCGGTCGGTGCTGTACCAGCCGCGCTCGCCGCCGATGCCCTCGACGACCGCCCAGACCGCGTTCCGGTTCGCCGTGGTGGTGCGCTCCACGGTGTCGACGTAGAAACCCCGCGTCTGTGCCATGCCCCTATCCAAGCACGCGCTCCGGGCCCGGACGAGAGGCCGGGCCCGCGGGTCTCAGGCCGGGCGGATCCCGAACCGTGCGAGGTGCTCCAGCAGGCCGTCGGTGGTCTCGAGCCCCGGCAGCTCCTCCGGGGCCACCCAGCGCACGGCGTCGGCGTCGTCGCCGGGGCGCAGCACACCGCCGAGGTAGGTCGCGGCGACGTCGTGCACCTCGTACACGAGGCCCGGTCCCCCGGGGACGTGCACCACCCCCAGCTCGCGCTCCGCGCGGACCCGGGCGCCGGTCTCCTCGAAGGCCTCCCGGACGGCGGCCTCGGCCACGGTCTCGCCCGGCTCCAGCTTCCCGCCCGGCACGCTCCAGCGCCCGCGCTGGGGCTCCCGGGCCCGGCGGACCAGCAGCAGCCGGCCGTCCTCCCCGACGACCACCGCCGCGGCGGCCCGGACGATGCGCATGCCCCGAGCCTACCGACGGCCCGGGCCGGGCGGCCCCGGGCGGGGCCCGGACCGGACTGCCCCGGGCCCGGTGCGGGTCCGGACTGCCCCGGCGGGGGCGCGAGTAGAGTGCGAGTGCCGCCCGGCACACCGCCGATCCACCGGAAGGGCCACCCGTGACCGACTCCGTCCTGTCCCGCCTGCACGACCCCGCCCGGAAGGGCTTCGCCAGCGACAACCACGCGGGCGTCCACCCCGAGGTGCTCCAGGCCCTGGCGACCGCCAACGGCGGGCACGTGGGGGCCTACGGCGCGGACCCCTACACCGAGGCGCTGCAGGACGTGGTCCGCCGGCACTTCGGCGAGCAGGCGGAGTGCTATCCCCTGTTCAACGGCACGGGGGCGAACGTCGTGGCGCTCGCGGCGATGACCGACCGCTGGGACGCCGCGATCTGCACCGCCACGGCCCACGCGCACGTGGACGAGTGCGGCGCCCCCGAGAAGGTCGCGGGCGTGAAGATGCTGGCGGTGCCCACCCCGGACGGGAAGCTCACCCCGGAGCTGATCGACCGGGAGGCGCACGGCTTCGGCTTCGAGCACCACGCCCAGCCCCGCGTCGTCACCGTCACCCAGTCCACCGAGCTCGGCACGGTCTACACGCCCGAGGAGCTGCAGGCGGTCTGCGAGCACGCGCACGGCCTGGGCCTGACGGTCCACCTGGACGGCGCCCGCCTCGCCAACGCCGCCGCGGCCCTGGACGTCCCGCTGCGGGCGCTGACCACCGACGCGGGCGTGGACGTGGTCTCGTGGGGCGGGACCAAGAACGGTCTGATGGGCGCGGAGGCCGTCGTGGTGCTCACCCCGGACGCCGTGCGCCAGCCCCGGTTCGTGCGCAAGCTCTCGACCCAGCTGGCCTCGAAGATGCGCTTCGTGTCCGCGCAGCTGCTGGCGCTGCACACGGGGGACCTGTGGCTCGAGGCGGCCCGCCGCGCCAATGCGATGGCCGGGCGGCTGGCGGCCGGGATCGCGGAGGTCCCCGGCGCCCGGGTGACGCAGACCCCCCAGGCCAACGCGGTCTTCGCGGTGCTCCCGGCCGGGACCACCGCCCGGCTGCAGGAGCGCTGGCCGTTCTACGTGTGGGACCCGGCCGTCGGCGAGGTCCGCCTGATGTGCTCGTGGGACACCACCGAGGAGGACGTGGACGGGTTCGTGGCGGCGCTGCGGGAGGACCTGGTCGCCGCCGCCCGCTGACCGGGCGCCGCTCGCGCGACCGCGGGGTGCCGCCGCCCGGGCTCCTGGGAAACGGCGCAGGTCCCGCGGCACGGGCCCGGCCCGTCAGGCGATCCCGGTGATGATGTCGTCCACGACCCGCTCCGCCCACCGGTCGACCCGCTCGGGACTCTGCCCGCGCAGGGGGCCGTGGACCACGAGCTCCGCGAAGCCGTGCACGGTGCTCCAGCAGGCCCACTCCGCGCCGTCCCGCCGCTCGCGCGAGAGCGCGCCTGCCTCGACCATGCCGTCGAGCTCCTCCACCAGCAGCGCGAACGGCGGCGGCAGGCGGTCGTGGGGGTCGTGGAGCACGTCGCCCGGCCCGCCGCCCGGTCCGAAGAAGGCCGTCGCGAACCACCCCGGCTCGGCCACGGCGAAGGCGATGTAGCCGAGCCCCACCCCGCGGAGCCGGAGCCGCGCCCGGTCCTGCGGATCGAGGTCCCCCGCCACGGGCATCCGCGCCCGCATCCGCTCGGCCATCCGGTCCTGGATCTCGTGCGCGACCGCCGCCAGGAGGGCCTGCCGGTCGGCGAAGTGCCGGTACGCGGCGTTCGGCGAGACGCCCGCCTGACGGGTGACGTCACGCAGCCCCAGGGCCGCCGCACCGCGGGCCCGCGTCGCGGCGAGGCCGGCGTCGACCAGGGCTCTGCGGAGATCACCGTGGTGGTAGGAATCCCGTGTGCGCGGCACCCTTGACCTCTCTTTCCATCGATGTGTACGGTGTACACACTCTACTGGTCCACGGTGCCGCGGGACGACGGCGCACCCTCTGGGCACGGACGGAGGAGTCCCGGCATGCGGACCCTGGTCATCACCGAGAACGTCACTCTCGACGGCGCGGTCGAGATGCTGGACGACTGGTTCGATCCCGCCCGGGAGCCGGACCCGGACCACCTGGCGCTGACCCGCCGGCAGGGGCGGGAGGCCGACGCCCTCCTCCTCGGCCGGCGGACCTTCGAGGACTTCCGCGGCTACTGGCCCCTGCAGAGCCACGACACGACGGGGACCACCGAGTATCTCGACCGGGTGCAGAAGCACGTCGTGTCCTCGACCATGACGGACCCGCAGTGGCGGAACTCGACGGTCCTCACCGGCGACCCCCTCGAGCAGGTGCGTGCGCTGAAGGACCGGCCCGGCAAGGACATCGTCTGCACCGGCAGCATCACCCTGGTCCACGCCCTCATCACGGCCGGGCTCGTCGACGAGTACCGGCTGTTCGTCCATCCCGCCGTCCAGGGCCGCGGTCGCCGGCTGTTCCCGGACGGTCACGTCATCCCCCGGCTCCGGCTGCTCGACGCGCGGTCGTTCGGGTCCGGGGTCACCTACGCCGCGTACCGACCCGCCCGCGGCCGGACACAGGAGGACATGCCATGAACCACCCAGGACGGCCCCGTGTCGTCGACCAGGAGACCTGGCAGCGGGAGCTCGACGCGCTACGCGTCCGGGAGAAGGCCGCCACCCGGGAGCTGGACGCGATCGCGGCGCAGCGCCGCCGACTGCCCATGGTGGAGCTGCCGGACTACACGCTGGAGGGCGAGGACGGGCCGGTCCGTCTCGTCGACGTCTTCGCCGGGAGGCGGCAGCTCATCACCTACCACCACATGTGGTTCCCCGGCCAGACCTGGCAGTGCGGAGGGTGCACGAGCTTCACCTCGCAGTTCACCCGCCTGGACTTCCTCGACCGCTACGACGCCCGGTTCGTGGTCGTCACCCAGGGCCCGATCGACGAGGCGCTCGCCTACCGCCGCCGCGTCGGCAACCGCATGACCTGGTACTCCACCGCCGGCAGCCCGTTCGGCGCCGACGTCGGGGCTCCTCCGGGCGGAGAGTTCGCCCTGAACGTGTTCTTCCGGGACGGGGACACCGTCCACCGCACCTGGCACAGCAGCGGCCGCGGTGTCGAACAGGTCAGCCACACCTTCCCGCTCATCGACCTGCTGCCCTGGGGGCGCCAGGAGGAGTGGCAGGACTCCCCCGAGGGCTGGCCGCAGTCGCCCACCTTCAGCGGGTGGCTCGGCTCAGAGGAGGTCGCCGCCCTCTACGGCGAGGAACCCGTGAACCGCCCCGCCGCCCCCGCCGACTGACCGCGGGGAGCCCGGCTGACCACTTCACGGCGGGGTCACACCGGGGTGACGTAGGCCCCGGCGATCCCCCCGTCCACCAGGAACGTGGCGGCGTTGACGAACGAGGCGTCGTCGCTGGCCAGGAAGGCGACCGCCGCGGCGATCTCCTCCGGCTCCGCGAACCGCCCGGCCGGCACGTGCACGAGCCGGCGCTGGGCCTGCTCGGGGTCCGCGGCGAACAGCTCCTGCAGCAGCGGCGTGTTGACCGGGCCCGGGCACAGCGCGTTGACCCGGATCCCCTCCCGCGCGAACTGCACGCCCAGCTCCCGGCTCATCGAGAGCACGCCGCCCTTCGAGGCGCTGTAGGAGATCTGCGAGGTGGCCGCGCCCATGACGGCCACGAAGGACGCGGTGTTGATGATCGCCCCCCTGCCCTGCTCGCGCATGTACGGGATGGCGTGCTTGCAGCAGTGGAAGACGCTGGTGAGGTTGACCTCCTGCACCCTGCGCCACGCGTCGATCCCGGTGTCCAGGATCGAGCCGTCGTCGGTCGGGTTGATCCCGGCGTTGTTGAAGGCGACGTCCACCGACCCGTAGGCCTCGTAGGTCGCCGCGTAGAGGGCGATCACGTCGGCCTCGTCCGCCACGTCGGTGCGCACGAACAGCCCCCCGACCTCCTCGGCGGCCGCCTCCCCGGCCGCGGGGTTCAGGTCCGCGACGACGACGTGCGCGCCCTCGGCGGCGAGGCGGCGGGCCGCGGCGAGACCGATGCCGCTGGCCCCTCCCGTGATGACGGCGCTGCGGCCGACCAGACGGCGGGCGTTGACCTCCATGGGTCCTCCTTCGGTGATGGGGGTTCGGTGGTGGGGGTTCGGTGGTGGGGGTTCCCCCGCGACGGGTGGTGGAACGGCGGCGTCAGTCGGTGGCCAGGAACACGTTCTTGGTCTCGGTGAACGCCTGCGGGGCGTCCGGGCCGAGCTCCCGGCCGAAGCCGGACTGCTTGAAGCCGCCGAAGGGCGTCCAGTAGCGCACCGAGGCGTGCGAGTTGACGGAGAGGTTCCCGGCGTCGACGGCGCGGGACACCCGCAGCGCGCGGCCGACGTCCCGGGTCCAGATCGACCCGGAGAGCCCGTACTCGGTGTCGTTGGCGATCCGGACGGCGTCCGCCTCGTCCTCGAACGGCACCACGGCGAGCACGGGGCCGAAGATCTCCTCCCGGAACACCCGGGAGTCCGGGGACGGGGTGAGCACGGTCGGCGGGAACCACCAGCCGGGGCCCTCGGGGGCGGTCCCGCGGAAGGCGACCCGGGCGTCGTCGTCGGCGAGGAAGCCGGCCACGGAGTCACGGTGCGCGGCGGAGACCAGCGGGCCCATCCGCGTGCCCTCGTCCCACGGGTCCCCGCAGGCGAAGTCCCGCACGGCTGGCTCCAGCAGCTCCAGGAACCTCTCCAGCACGGAGCGCTGGACCAGCACGCGGGAGCGGGCGCAGCAGTCCTGGCCCGCGTTGTCGAGGGCGCCGGCGGGGGCGGACGCGGCGGCCTGCTCCAGGTCGGCGTCCGCGAAGACGATGTTGGAGTTCTTCCCGCCCAGCTCGAGGGTCAGGCGCTTGACCTGCTCCGCGCAGCCGGCCATGATCCGCCGACCCACCTCGGTGGAGCCGGTGAACACGACCTTGCGGACGGCGGGGTGGGTCACGAAGCGCTCCCCCACCACCGAGCCCCTGCCCGGCAGTACGGTGAGCACGCCCTCGGGCAGACCCGCCTCCAGCGCCAGCTCCCCGAGCCGGATCGCGGTCAGCGGGGTGAGCTCGGCCGGCTTGAGCACCACCGTGTTGCCGGCGGCGAGCGCCGGGGCGAAGCCCCACGCGGCGATCGGCATGGGGAAGTTCCAGGGCACGATCACGCCCACCACGCCCAGGGGCTCGTGGAAGGTGAGGTTGACCCCGCCCTGGACGGGGATCTGCCGCCCCGAGAGCCGCTCGGGCGCCCCGGAGTAGTAGGTCAGCACGTCCCGGACGTTGCCCGCCTCCCAGCGGGCGTTGCCGATGGTGTGCCCCGCGTTGCGGACCTCCAGGGCCGCGAGGTGCTCGAGGTCGGCGTCCACCGCGTCGGCGAAGCGGCGCAGCAGCCGGGCGCGGTCGGCGGGGGCGACGGTCCGCCAGGTCTCGAAGGCCCGCCGGGCCCGTTCGATCGCCGCGTCCGTCTGCTCCAGGGAGGTCAGCTCGACGGTGCCGACGACCTCCTCCGTGGCGGGGTCGATGATCTGCGTGGTGGTCATGGGATGCGGGTGTCCTCTCGCTGTGGAGCGTGCTCTGCCCGGCCGGTCCCCCCGGGGCTGTCGTGCCGGGCGCTGTACTGCCGGGCGCGGTCCTGCGCGTAGCCGTGGGCCACGCGGACGAACCCCTCGAAGAGCCGGGAGTCCTTCCGGTTCTCCTCGGGGTGGAACTGGACGCCGAGCGTCCAGCCGCCCTCGGTGGTCTCCACGGCCTCGACCGTCCCGTCCTCGGCGCGGGCGGTCACCACCAGGCCCTCGGCCACCGTCTCCAGGGCCTGGTGGTGGTAGCACGGGGACCACGCCGTCTCGCCCAGCAGCTCGCGGCAGCGGCTGCCCGGCTCGGTGGCGAACTCGACCTCGCCGTACCGGCCCGGTCCGGGCTGGTAGCGCGCGGCGTTCGCGTTGACGTCCGGCAGGTGCTGGATCAGCGTGCCGCCGAGCGCCACGTTGAGGATCTGGGCGCCGCGGCAGATCGCGAACAGGGGCACCCCGCGCTCCAGGGCCGCCCGGGTCAGGGCGAGGTCGTGCTCGTCGCGGGAGGGCTGGGACGAGGTCAGCTCGTGCCGGTCGGCGCCGTAGAACCGCGGGTCCACGTCCACGCCGCCGATGACGACCAGCCCGTCCACGAGCTCGAGCACCCCCGGGTCCGTGCCCACCGGGGGCAGCAGCAGGGGCGTGCCCCCGGCCGCCGCGACGGCCTCCACATAGGCGCCCGGGACGATCGCCGCCACGGAGCTCCAGACCCCCCAGGAGCCCTCCTGGTAGTAGGTGGTCAGGGCGATCCGCGGCCGGTACCCGGCGCCGCCCGGCTCAGAGGCGCTCGAAGCCACGGCGCAGCTCCCAGTCGGTGACGGCGGCCTCGAAGGCCGCCAGCTCCACGTCGGCGTAGTGCACGTAGTGCTCCACGACGTCCTCGCCGAACAGCNCCGCCCGGCTCAGAGGCGCTCGAAGCCACGGCGCAGCTCCCAGTCGGTGACGGCGGCCTCGAAGGCCGCCAGCTCCACGTCGGCGTAGTGCACGTAGTGCTCCACGACGTCCTCGCCGAACAGCTCCCGCGCGAGCTCCGAGCCGGCCAGCAGGTCCCGGGCCTCGCGCATGGTCGAGGGCACCACGGGAGCGTCGGACTCGTAGGCGTTGCCCTCGGTCATCGGCTCCAGCTCGAGCTCCTGCTCCACGCCGTGCAGCCCGGAGGCGAGCATCGCGGCCAGCGCTAGGTACGGGTTCACGTCCCCGCCGGGGAGCCGGTTCTCCATCCGGGCGGACTGCCCGCTGCCCACGAGGCGCACGGCGCAGGACCGGTTGTCCACGCCCCAGGCCACCGAGGTGGGGGCGAAGCTGCCCTCGACGAAGCGCTTGTACGAGTTGATGGTGGGGGCGTAGAACAGCGTGAACTCGCGCATGGTCCGCAGCACCCCGGCGATGAAGTGCTCGTAGGTGCGGGACCGGGCGTTCCGCTCGCGGTCCCAGAAGACCAGTTCGCCGTCCGGCCCGCGCAGGGACATGTGGATGTGGCAGGAGCTGCCCTCGCGCTCGTTGGGCTTGGCCATGAAGGTGATGGACTTCCCCTGCTGGTGGGCGATCTGCTTCGAGGCCAGCTTGTAGACCACGTGGTTGTCCGCGGTGACCATGCCCTCGTCGTAGCGGAACGCGATCTCGTGCTGGCCCAGGTTGCACTCGCCCTTCGCGGACTCCACGGTCAGCCCGGCCGCGTACATGGCGTTGCGGATCTCCCGCAGCAGCGGCTCGACCCGCTGGGAGCCCAGCACGGAGTAGTCCACGTTGTACTGGTTGGCCGGGACCAGGTTCCGGTAGCCGGCGTCCCAGGCGTCCTCGTAGCTCGTGTTGTAGACGCAGAACTCCAGCTCGGTGCCGGTGACCATGGTGAAGCCCATGTCCCGGGCGCGGTCGAGCTGGCGGCGCAGCATGGACCGCGGGGACATCGGGATGGGCTGTCCGCCGTGGCCGGTGAGGTCGCACTGGATGAGGACCTGGCCGGGGTTGTGCGGCATCAGCCGGATCGTGTCGAGGTCCATGGCGAACTCCATGTCCCCGTAGCCCGAGGACCAGCTGCTGATCGAGTACCCGCCCACCGTGTTCATCTCGGTGTCCACGGCCAGCAGGTAGTTGCAGCCCTCGGCGCCCTCGTCGAGCACCGAGTCGAGGAAGAACTGCGCGTGGTTGAGCTTGCCCTGGAGCCGGCCCTGCATGTCGGTGAAGGCCAGGACCACGGTGTCCACGAGCCCGTCGGCCACGTGCTGCCGCAGCTGCTCGACGGTGAGCATCCGGTCGTTGCGCGGGTGCTGGGGAGTCTCGGTCATGGGTCCGGTCCTTCGTCGCTGGGATCGCTGGGGTGCTGGGGTCGCTGGGCGGGGAGTCGGGCGGAACGGGGTCAGTGCAGGTCCGCCTCGGCGGTGCGGATCTGCGCGAACTCCTCCTCGGGGGCGTGGCCCACGAGGCGGTGGCGGCTGTAGAACCAGTAGTAGGCGAGGAAGACGACGAACACGAGGGCCGTGATGGACGCGGCGAGCACGTCGACCAGGAACGTGGCGACCACGGCCACGAGCGCCAGGACCAGGGCGATGCCGGTGGTGACCACGCCGCCCGGGGTGCGGTAGCCGCGCGGGAGGTCCGGCTCGCGCAGCCGCAGCACGATGTGGGAGAGGTTCAGCAGCACGTAGGAGACGGTGGCGCCGAAGACCGCGATGTTGATGAGCAGTCCGCCGTCGCCCGTCACGGCCGCGAGCACGAAGCCCACGGTGCCGGGCACGATGAGGGCGACCCACGGGGTCCGGCGCTTGCCGGTCAGCGAGAGGAACCGGGGCAGGTACCCCGCCCGGGAGAGCGCGAACAGCTGCCGGGAGTACGCGAACATGATGGAGAAGAAGCTCGCGACCAGCCCGGCCAGGCCCGCGTAGTTGACGATGTCCGCCATGACGCTGTCCGCCCCGGCGACCGTGCGGATGGCCTCCGGCAGCGGGTTGTCCGAGGTGCTCATCGCCTCCGACCCGGCCGCCCCGGGCACCAGGATCAGCATGAGCGCGCCGGAGACCAGCAGGAAGGCCATGGCCACGATGATCCCGCGCGGCATGTCCCGGCGGGGGTCGGCGGTCTCCTCGGCGGCCAGCGGCACGCCCTCGATCGCCAGGAAGAACCAGATCCCGTAGACCAGGGCGGCCATCGCCCCCGCGTAGCCCATGGGCAGGAACGAGCTCGCCCCCACGGCGTCGTTCGGGACGATGTCGAAGAGGTTGGCGGCGTCGAAGTGCGGCACGAGCGCGACGACGGTCACTCCCAGCGCGAGGACCGCGACCAAGGTGATCCCGAACATCAGCTTCAGCGCCTCGCCCACCCCGTACATGTGGATGCCCATGAACACCAGGTAGGTCACCAGGTACACGGGCCAGGAGTTGGTGATCCCGAACAGGCCCAGCGCCTCGATGTAGCCGCCGATGAACGTGGCGATCGCCGCCGGGGCCACGGCGTACTCGATGAGCACGGCCATCCCGGTGGCGAAGCCGCCGAGGGGGCCGAGGGCCCGGCGGGCGAACCCGTACCCGGCGCCGGCCGTGGGGAGGGTCGAGGAGAGCTCGGCGAGGCCGAAGACCATGCAGGTGTACATGAGGCCCATGAGCACGAAGGCGATGAGCAGCCCGCCCCACCCGCCCTCGGAGAGCCCGATGTTCCAGCCGGAGAAGTCCCCGGAGATGACGTAGGCGATGCCCAGGCCCGCGAGCAGGACCCACCCGGCGGCGCCGGAGCGGAGCTGGCGGTGCTGGAAGTACTCGTCGGTGCGGGTGGGCTGTGCTGGGGATTCGGGCATGGGACGATCCCTCCGGGATTCCACAAAGGTCTGAAAACAGACGTTTGGCGCGAGTGGTCACAGTCTGTGGGCTGCCCCGTGCCCCGTCAAGACCCCGCGGCGCACGGCCGGGCGGCCGCCGGGCCGGGCACGGACCGCGTCGCGGTGGAGCCGGCCTCCCGGATGCCGCAGAATGGTGGGCATGAACCAGACCACGTCCTCAGCCACTGACCGCCCCGGCCGCGCCCGCTCCTGGGCCCTCATCGCCATCACGGCGGGCTTCCTCGTCTCCGCCGCCCTGATCATCGCGGTGGGCGTGGTCGCCATCGACCTCACCCACTAGGACCTCGGCCGGCCGTCCCGGCCGGAGGCAGCGGCGCGCCGTCCGGACCGGGCGGCGCGCCGCTGCTGCCCGTGGCCCCGGCCGGCGCGGTGGGCGGGGTCCCGCCGGAGGCGGTCCCCGGGGACCGTGACACCATGGGCGCACGTCGCACCGCAGGGAGGAGCGCCACCGTGAGCGATCCCGTCCAGCACCCCCGCATCCGGCCCGTACGCCAGGGCAACGCCTTCGAGGAGGCCGTGGAGCGGATCCTCGACTCGATCCGGCTCGGCCTGTTCCGCCGGGGCGAGCGGCTCCCGCCCGAGCGGGAGACCGCGGCGATGCTCGGAATCTCGCGCGCCACGCTCCGGGAGGCCCTGCACGAGCTCCAGGTCGCCGGGGTCCTGGAGGTGGTCCGGGGCCGGTACGGCGGGACCTTCGTGACCGGCCGCACCGCCCTGCCGGACGAGGCCCTCCCCCCGGTGGACCCCGCGGACGTCGAGGACGTGCTCGTGTTCCGCGCCGTGGTCGAGCCCGCCGCGGCGGAGCTGGCCGCGGCGGCGTCCCTCAGTGCGGCCGCCCGGGAGCACCTGCTCGCGTGCCTGCGGCAGGTCGAGGAGAGCGCCCCGGAGGACTACCGCCCCGCCGACGCACGCTTCCACATCGCGGTGGCCGAGCTGGGCGGCTGTCCCAGCCTGGTCCGCGCCGTCGCGGAGGTGCGCTCGCGGGCCAGCGACCTGCTGGACCGGATCCCCGTCCTGCCGGTCAACCTCGAGCACTCCGACCGCCAGCACCGCGAGCTCACCGACGCCGTCCTGGCCGGCGACGCCCCCGCCGCCCGGGCCGCCTCCCTCGCCCATCTGGAGGGCACGGCCGCGCTGCTGCGCGGTTTCCTCGGCCACGCCGGGCAGTCCGACGACGACGCCCCCGGGGACGACCGCGGCCCGGTGTGACCCGCCGCCCGAGCAGCGGCCCGGTCAGGACGCGCCCGGCCCGTCAGCCGGTCGTTCAGCCGGTCGTTCAGCCGGTCGTTCAGCCGGTCAGACGAACAGCGCGGTCACCCGCGTGAGGGTCATCGTCACTCCGTAGGCGAGCGGGACCCCGACGAGGACCCAGCCCAGTGCCAGTCGTGCACGGCTCATGTCATGCCTCCTTCGGGGAGAGCTCGGTGTCGGACGTGCGCGAGGACTCGGTGCCGGCCTTCCCGGAGGCCTCGGTGCCGGACGCCGCGCTCCGGCGCTCGGGCTCGTGGTACTTGGCGTCCACGGGCTTGACCAGGAGGTTGGCGACGAAGCCGACGACCAGCAGGCCGACCATGGTCAGCAGCGCCGGCTGGTACGCCTGCGCCGTGAGCTCCCCGGGGGTGCCCTGGGCGTCGAGGAACGCGTTGACGATGAGGGGCCCGGCGATGCCCGCGGCGGCCCACGCCGTGAGCAGGCGGCCGTGGATGGCCCCCACCTGGAAGGTCCCGAAGAGGTCCCGCAGATAGGCCGGCACCGTGGCGAAGCCGCCGCCGTAGAACGAGATGATGACGAAGGCCAGCAGCACGAACAGCAGCGTGGAGGTCGAGCCGAACAGCGCCAGCACGGTGTAGAGGACCGCCCCGACACCGAGGTAGACCATGTAGATGCGCTTGCGGCCCAGGACGTCCGAGGTGGTGGACCACACGAAGCGCCCGCCCATGTTGCCGATGGACAGCAGGCCCACGAAGCCGCCGGCCACGGCCGCCGTCACGAGGGAGGCGCCGTCCGCCTGGCGGAAGAAGTCCTGGATCATGGGGGCGGCCTGCTCGAGGATGCCGATGCCGGCGGTCACGTTGCAGAACAGCACGATCCACACCAGCCAGAACTGCCGGGTGCGGATCGCGTTGCGGGCCGAGACGTGGTTCTTGGTGACGAGGGCCTTCGACTCGACCTTCGAGGGCTCGAACCCCTCGGGCTTCCAGTCCTCCGCGGGAACCTTGATGGTGAACGCGCCGAAGAGCATGTAGGCGAGGTAGACGACCGCGAGGGTCAGGAACAGCTTGCCGACGGCCTCCCCGCTCGCCACCCAGCCCTCGGTGCCGGAGTTCGGGTCGTAGAAGTTGAGCAGGGCCGCGGAGAGGGGGCTGGCGATCAGCGCGCCGCCGCCGAAGCCCATGATCGCCATGCCCGTGGCGAGGCCGGGGCGGTCGGGGAACCACTTGATCAGCGTGGAGACGGGCGAGATGTAGCCGATGCCCAGGCCGATGCCGCCGATGACGCCGTAGCCCAGGTAGACGAGCCAGAGCTGCTCGGTGAAGATGCCGAGCGCGCCGACCAGGAACCCGCCGGACCACAGCAGCGCCGCGGTGAACATGGCCCTGCGCGGCCCGCCGGTGTCCACCCACGTGCCGAAGACGGCGGCGGACAGGCCCAGCATCACGATGGCGATGGAGAAGATGATGCCGATCTGGGTCAGGCTCGCGTCGAAGTGCGCCACCAGCGCGTTCTTGTACACGCTGGTGGCGTAGGCCTGACCGATGCACAGGTGCACCGCGAGGGCGGCCGGCGGTATGAGCCAGCGGTTGAATCCCGGCGGTGCCACCGAGTGCTGCCGATCAAGCCATCCCATGCCCCGACTCCTCATCTGGTGCGGACACTGCGCGAAGGGCGCGTCCGGGACGGAATTCGCACGTCCCGGCCCGGCGCCCAAGGGTGAAGCATGTCACACGGACGGGAGAACTGGAAAGCAACCTGCCGACCGGCCGCGCCGGAGCGCGCCGGAGCGGGCCGGAGCGGGCCGCTCATCCTCCGCGCAGGGCCCGCCACGCACGCCGCCAGAAGGCGAGGAAGCCCTTCTCCGCCACGACCAGCTCGAGCCGTTCGATCTGCCGGGTCTGGGCGCGGACCACGTCCAGGAGCTCGTGCGCGAGCTCCTCGGCGGCGTCCAGCCTCCGGTGCAGGGCGCAGGCCTCCTCCGCCGCCGCCCGCCGCAGGTAGAGCGGCAGGCCGATCCCGTGCTCCGCGCTCCACTGCCTGAGGTGGCGCTCGCGCACCGCCGCCTCGCCCCGCGCCGCGGCGAACCCGTCGGTCCGGTCCCGCCGGGCGGTCGGGCGCGCGGGGAGCAGGCCCACGGTGAACGTCTCCAGGAAGCGGAGCACGAACTCCCAGCGCTCCGCGGTACCGATGGTCTCGTCGTAGTCGCCCAGCACCCCGTGCACCGCCCGCCGGTACAGGAACGGCGCGTCGACCGCGGTGCGGTCGCCGTCCAGCACGTCGGTGAGGGTGAGGGCCTCCCGGTCCGCCCGCACGAGATCCCGTCCCGGCCGACCGGCCGGGACGTCTCGGCCGGTCCCGGGCGGATTCTCGGTCGGCACCACGACCCCGTCGTCGGTCACGAGGGGATCCTCGAGGTGCGCCACCGCGCGTTGCAGGAGCTCGGGCGGCAGGGGCTCCGAGCCGTCGTGCAGGACGACGAGCTCAGACTCCCCTGCCCGCAGCCCACGGTTGGCGGCCGCCGCGGCACCGAAGGCCCTGCGGTGGTGGAGGACCGTCGCGCGCCCCGCGAGCTCGTCCCGGCGCGGCGCCAGGACCGCGTCCACCTCGGCGGGGTCCCCGCCCTCGTCCACGAGGACCAGTCGCCAGTCGGTGAACGTCTGCGCCAGGAGGTCGTCGACGGCCCGGCCCAGGCGCGCCGGGGCGTCGTGGTGCCGCAGCAGGACCGCGACGGTGGGCCGCTCGGACGGCACCGCGGGAACGGTGTACCGGCGGCGGAGGGCACGCACCACCGGGGCACCGACCCCGCGCGGCGCCGCCACCGTTCCCACCGCGGGCCGGGCCTCCTGCCCGCGGAGCGCCCCGGCCACGTCGTCCCACCACCGGGCCGCCGCTTCCCGGACCGCCGGCTCGGCGTCCGCCAGCGCGGCGCGCACCGCCCCCCGGTGCTCCACGGCCTCCGCCGCCCACTGCTGGACGGCCGCGCGGGTGTCCCACGCCACGTCGCCGGGGGTGAGCAGCGCCGCCAGGGGAACGACGGCACCTTCCAGCCCCCAGCGGCTCAGCACGCCGTTCATGTCGTCCGTGGAATATTTGTCCGGGCCCACCGGGAGGACGACGGCCCGCGCCGCGAGGCCGAGGGCCGCACCGCGGGAGCAGGTGGTCAGGACCCAGTCCGCCCGGAGCGCCTCCGTGCCGGCCTCTCCCGGAGCCGCACGCACCCGGTGGACGTCGTCCGGCAGCAGCGCGGCCACGTCCGCCGCGAACTCCTCGTCGGCCGGGGCGCCGCCGCATGCCAGGAGCGTGACCGCTGCGCCCGTCCGGTGCACCAGGGCGTCCAGCAGGGCGGCGAGCACCGGGGCGAGCCGCTCCGCCGGGAAGGGACCGGCCGGCCGCCGCACTGCGGCGAGGATCCGCGGCGGCCCCGCCGGCGCCCCCGGCTCCTCCGCCGACCCGCCCAGCTCGTCCTGCCGCTCGGCCCGTCCGTCCGGATCCTCCGACTCCGCGGCCGGCCCCTCCCACTCCTCCTGCTCCCGCCCGGCCGGGGCGCCCCGCTCTCCTGGGCGACGTGTCGGCCCGTCCTGCTCGAGCGGTCGCGCCGGGGCGGCGGGAGGCGGGAGAAGGAGCGCGTCCTCCCAGCCGACGCGCAGGCCGGGGTGCTCGGGGCACAGCCGGCGGGCCACCGCCAGGGACGTCTCGTCCCGCAGCCCCACGAGGGAGGCGACCGGGAGGAGCCGGCGCACGGCCTCCTCCGGGACGGCATCGGGGTCGAGGGCCAGGCCGGTGACGACGACCGGCCGGCCCGCCGCCGCAGCGGCCCTCGCCCGGTCGAGCCAGAGGAGCAGCCCGGTGTCGCCCACGGGAGCATCCGCCCCGAGGCCGGCCAGCAGGAGCGCCTCCGCCTCGGACCGCGGTGCGGGATCGCCGCCTGCGGGCCCGTGCTCCCGGAGACCCTCCTCCCCCGCGGTCGAGAGCACCGGATCCGCCCCCGGATCGAGGAGCCGGGGGGCGAGGCCGCGCAGGGAGAGCTCCTCGAGGAGTCCGTGGAGTTCGCGAGCCGCTCCCGGCCGGAGTCCCTGCCCGCCCGATCCCGGGAGAACGTCGATGTGCATGACGGTACGGACCTTTCCTCGACCGGTGCGGGCTCCCCCATTCTTCCAGTCGCACCGCTTCCACCAGCCCTGGCCCCGGCCACGCGCGAGCAGGAAGAGACATCTCACCGCCGGCCCCCGGCACGGCCCGTCGGGCGGCGTGCGGTGTGCGGTGTGCGAAGTTGCAGGTCCGCACGGAATCGCCTTGCCCGCGCGCGGGCGGGTCCGCCACTGTGGAGGAACACACTGCACCATCTCCGCCGGCGGCGCCCGCCCGGAGGACCCCCTGCCCCGACGGCCCCCGCCACACTGCCCTATATTCCACAAAGGACATATGGGCGTTCGGCGCCGGTCCCGCCGCAGGACACGGCCCTCCCGCTGCCGGAGCGGACCGGCGATCCCCGGCCGCGGAGATCCCGCCCACCTCACAGCGGGAGACGTCGAGGAGTCCCACCATGTTGAGCGCCGCCGTGATCAGCCCCCAGCCCATGACGCGCATCGCGATGCAGCGCGAGGCCGTCGAGCACCCCGAGCACGGCGTGCGCGTGAGCGCGGTGGCGGGCAGCGTCCCGGAGTTCCTGGCCGAGAACCCGGCCGAGGAGATGGTGGTCCTGCTGAGCCTGAACACCCTGGACGGCCGCAACCTCGTGCAGAACGTCACGGACCTCACCGCACAGGAGCACACCGTGGTGGTGCTGGTGCCCCCGGACGACCTCGCCCGGGTCCGTTCCGCCTTCACGTGCGGGGCGGCCGGCGCCGTGGGGAAGTGGGAGCCCATCCGGACCGTCTTCCGCACCATGCGGCTCTCCCGGCAGCTGGGCCACTTCGTGAGCGACGTGCTCCAGTCGGCTCTGGCCGAGCTGCCAAGCAAAGCTCCCGCGAAGCTCTCCGCCCGGGAGCGCCAGGTGCTCGCGCTCTACGTGGACGGACTCCAGGAGCAGGAGGTGGCCGCGCTGCTGGAGATCGCCGAGTCCACGGTGGAGGAGCACCTCAAGCGGATCCGCCGCAAGTACGCAGCGGTGGAGCGGCCGGCCCGCACCAAGCTCGAGCTCTACAAGCGGGCCATCGAGGACGGGATCATTCCCCCGGTGCTGCCGCTCGCCTGAGCACGGGATCGGACGTTCCCCGCGTCCACGGGCCGCCCCGTCCGGCCCACGCCCGGCCGAACGGTGCCCGGACGGGTGAGCCCGGACCGTCGTGCCCGGACCGTCGTGCCCGGACCGTCGTGCCCGGACCGTCGTGCCCGGACCGTTGTGCGCGGACCGTTGTGCCGGGCCGGGGACGCTCCTACTCTGGAGACAGCGCCACTGTGCGCCGTTCCGCATCCCCCCGCACCGGAACTCCAGCCTCGGCGGGGCCGAGCGCCCGGACCGCTCCGAGTCCGCCCGTGACCCTTCCGGCATCGCCGACGACGGTCCGCGCACCGCCGTCGAGCACGAGCACCAGCCCGGGGGCGCGCGCCCCGCCCACAGGAAGCCAGCCCCATGAATGCCGTGGACCGCGGGGAGCACGACCAGGAGATCGCCCGAGAGCTCGAGAAGCTGCGCACCCATCTCACAGGGACGCTGGTCGAGCCCGACGACCCGCTCTACGACGAGGCGAGACGGGTCTGGAACGGCATGGTCGACGTGCGGCCCCGCGCTGTCGTGCAGGCCGGCGCGGTGTCCGACATCGACCCGGTGCTGGCCGCCGCGCAGCACACGGACCTGCCGCTGGCGGTCCGCGGCGGCGGGCACAACGTGGCCGGCCACGGCACCGTGGAGGGCGGGCTCGTCCTGGACCTCGGCGCGCTGCGGCGGGTCGAGGTGGACCCGGAGACCCGGCGCGTGACCGTGGAGCCGGGCGCCACCCTGGCCGACGTCGACCGCGCGACCGTCCCGCACGGTCTCGCGGTGCCCCTCGGCGTGGTGAGCGCCACCGGGGTCGCGGGCCTGACCGTGGGCGGCGGCGTCGGCTGGCTGACGCGCAGCAACGGCCTGAGCCTCGACAACCTCGTGGACGCCGAGGTGATCACCGGGACGCGGGAGCACCTGCACGCCAACGCGGAGCACAACCCGGACCTGTTCTGGGGCATCCGCGGCGGCGGGGGGAACTTCGGCATCGTGACCTCCTTCACGTTCCGGGCCAGGGAGCTGCCCGCGTCCGTGCTGGGCGGGAACCTGATCTACGGGCGCGAGCACTGGCGCACGGCCCTGCAGGCCTTCGCCCGCTGGACCGACGACCTGCCGGACGAGATGAACGGCATCGTCTCGATCCTCCGGTTCCCGCCGAGTTTCGGGATGGGCGACGAGCCCTGGCTGATCATCGGCTTCGCCTGGATGTCGCCCGATCACGCCGAGGGCCTGCGCCTGGTCGACCGGCTGCGGGCCGACGCCCCGCCGGACGAGGAGGAGGTCGGCCCGGTGCAGTGGACCGAGTGGCAGTCGGCCATGGACGAGCTCTTCCCCAAGGGGGCCCGCGGCTACTGGAAGAACGCCTCGTTCTCCCGTCTCGACGACGAGGTGGTCGACGCCCTGCTCGGCGCGGCCTCGGAGATCACCTGGTTCGGCACGGGCATCGACATCCACCACATGGAGGGGTTCTGCGGGCGGGTGCCCGCCGGCGCCACCGCCTTCCCCAACCGGTCCGCGCGGTACTGGCTCAACGTCTACGGCTACTGGCCGGACGCCGCCGACGACGCCCGCCTCACCGCGTTCGCCCGGAAGGCCCACGCCGCCGTGGAACCGTTCGCCGACGCGGGCCTCTACGTGAACTTCCTCGGTGCCGAGCACGGCCCCGTCACGCCCGAGACCGCGCGGCAGGCCTACGGGGAGCGGACGCACCGGCGTCTCGTCGAGCTGAAGAACCGCTACGACCCGGGCAACCTGTTCCGGCTCAACCACAACATCCTGCCGAACGTCGCCTGACGCGAGGCGTCAGGGCGCGCCGAGCAGCCGGAGCACGGCCGCCGCGACCGCCCCCAGCACCACCACCAGCAGGAACGGGGCCCGCAGCATCAGGGCCGTCCCCGCCACGAGCAGCGCGCCCAGCCGGGCGTCCAGCACCAGCTCCCGGCCGGAGCCGAACGCGTTCATGACCACGAGCGCGGCGAGCAGGCCCACGGTGACGGTGCCGGCCATGCGCCCGACGCGCGGGTCGTCCAGCACCCGGTCCGGCACGAGGTAGCCGACGAGCTTCAAGGCGTAGGCGAGCGCGCACGCCCCGAGCACCCAGAACCACATGCTCACGCCTCCGTCCCCTCGGCGCCGGGGCCGGACGCCGCGCCGGACGGGGCCGGCCCGGGCCCGCGGGAGCGGCCCAGGAACGCCGCGACCACGGCGGCCACGAGGATCGGCAGGCCCGCCGGCAGCACCGGGATCGTCAGGGCCGTGACGAGGCCGCAGACCACCGCGACCGCCACGGGCTCCCGGGCGCTCAGCCGCGGCCACAGCAGGCCCAGGAACGCGGCCACCGCGGCGCCGTCCAGGCCCCACCGCGCGGGATCGCCGAGGGCGTTGCCCAGCAGGGCGCCCAGCACGGTGAACAGGTTCCAGAGCACGAACACGCCCAGGCCCGCGGTCCAGAAGCCCCGCCGCTCCTCGACGGGGTGGACCTGGGAGGACGCGGCCGCGTTGGACTCGTCGATGGTCACGTGCGCGGCGAGGAGCCGGCGCCAGCCCCGCGGGCGGACGAGGGCGTTCATGCTCATCCCGTAGACGGCGTTGCGGATCCCGAGCAGCGTGGCGGCGCCCAGCGCCGAGGCCCCGGCCCCTCCGCCCGAGACCACGCCGATGAAGGCGAACTGGGAGCCGCCCGTGAACATGAGCGCGGACAGGGCGACGGTCTGCCAGAAGGTCAGTCCCGCCGCCACGGACAGGGCGCCGAAGGAGATGCCGTACAGCCCGGTGGCCACGGACACGGACAGCCCGATCCGGACCGCCGGCGAGGACCGCCAGTCGACCGGAGCCGCGTGGCTCACGAGGCGCCTCCGGCGACGGCGGACGACCCGCCCGTGCCGGCCCCGGCCGCAGCCGGGGTCTCGGCCGGGCTCTCGTGCGGCGCCGCCGGGGCGCGGCGCCCCTGGGCGGCGTCGAGGGCGTCCAGGGCCTGGACGAGGGCGAGGTGGGTGAAGGTCTGCGGGAAGTTGCCGGTCATCCGCCGCTGCTCGGGCGACCATTCGGTGGAGAGCAGCCCGAGGTCGTTGGCGCGGGACAGCACGGAGTCCACGAGCTTCCGGGCGCTGTCCGTGCGGCCCGAGCGCGCGTACTGGGCGGCGAGCCACAGGGACGCGCCGAGGTGCGGGTTGTCCTGGCCCGGGAAGCCGTCCACCCCGATGACCCCGGCGTACGCGTCGGGGTCATCGGGGTCCACCGGGCCCAGGACGTTGCGGTAGCGGTGGATGAGCCCGCTGGGGTGCCGCAGCTCCTCCTCGATCCGCCGCACGGTGCCGAGCATCCGCTCGTCGTCGTAGGCCACGAACCCCACCTGCGGCAGCTGGAGCAGGGAGGCGTCCACGGTCTTCGCCCCGTAGTACTGCACGAAGGAGCCGACCTCGGGGTCGTAGCCGCTGGTCCAGATCTCCTCCGCGAGGGCGTCCCGCAGCTGCTCCCACAGCTGCGCGTCGCCGGGCAGGCCGTGCACGCGCACGGCGTCCACGCCGCACTGGAGCGCCGCCCACATCAGCACGCGGGAGTGCGTGTAGTACTGCCGTTCGCCGCGCATCTCCCAGAGGCCCTGGTCCGTGACCTCGTAGTTCTCCACGACCGAGCGCAGCATCGCCTGCTGCAGGGGCCAGGAGAGGTGGTCCTCCACGGCGCCGCGCCGGCGGAGCTTCTCGAACACCACCATGACGTGCCCCACGGCGTCCGACTGGTGCTGGCCCGCGGCGCCGTTGCCCTCGCGGACCGGCCGGGAGCGCTCGTAGCCGGGCAGGTCGAGCTGGTGCTCGCGCCCGCGGCGCTCCCCCGCGACCCCGTAGATGTTCTGCAGGTCGTGCGGGTCGCCCGCCACGGCGCGCAGGAGCCAGTTGCGCAGCTGGGCGGCCTCGCGGTCGTGGTCGTGGTCGAGCATGACCTCGAGGGCCATCGCGGCGTCCCGCAGCCAGGCGAAGCGGTGGTCCCAGTTGCGCTCCCCGCCCACCACGTCCGGCAGGGACGTGGTGGGGGCGGCCACGAGCCCGCCCGTCTCCTGGTGCATCAGCGCCCGCACCACGAGCAGCGAGCGCCGGACCACGTCCGAGCGCCGGGCCACGGCGTGGCCGCGGACCGGGACGATGTGCACCGGCTCGTCCTCCCCGACGGCCGGCGGGGAGTACAGCCCGGACCAGTCCTGCCACAGCTCCACGGTCCGGGTGAGCTGCTCGTTGACGTCGACCGGCGCCGGGGGCGTGCGGTGGGACGGGAAGTGCGTGAGGACGAAGTCCCGTGCCTGGCCGGCGGAGACGGTGAAGGTCCCGCGGTGGCGGCGCTCGTCGTCGTCGTCCGTGGACTCGGGGAGGGGCTCACCGCGCAGGACGAGGGCGTCCGGGCCGGCCATGGCCACGAGCATGGGGGGCGCGGGGTCGCCGCCGCCGGGGTCCTCCTCCCCCTCGAAGCGGCTGACCCAGGGGACCACGGCGCCGTAGCCGAAGCGCACCCGCAGCTCGTGGTACATCTCGACCTCGCCGGTGAGGCCCTCGACGCGGCGGACCACGTCCGTGCGGGAGGTCAGCGGGAGGAAGTCGGTCACGCGCACGGACCCCGAGTCGGTGACCCACACGGTCTGCAGCACGAACGTGTTCTCCACGTAGAACCGCTCGGCGACCTGGGCGCCGCTGTCCTCCTCGTCGAGGACCTCGCCGTCGGCCCCCTCCGCGACCGTGCACGCGGGGGCGAGCAGCCACCGCCCGTGGTCGGGCTCCCCGAGCAGGGCGCCGAAGACCGAGGGGGAGTCGAACCGGGGCGCGCACAGCCAGTCGATGGACCCGGTGCGGGAGACGAGCGGACCCGTGCGCATGTTCGAGAGCAGGGCGTAGTCCTCGATCAGTGAAGCCATGCCTCAAGATTGGCACATCGCCGGGCCGCGGCGGACCGGCCGCTTGAGCTATACCCCCAAGGGGTATATAGTGGCCGCAGGACGACCGAGGAGGACCCATGACCCAGACCCCGCCGCACGGGTACACCCAGGACAAGGACGCGTACCTCAAGCGCCTGCGGCGCATCGAGGGCCAGGTCCGGGGCATCCACCGGATGGTCGAGGAGGACAAGTACTGCATCGACGTCCTCACCCAGATCTCCGCGATCCAGTCGGCCCTCAAGGCCGTGAGCCTGGGCCTGCTGGACGAGCACCTGAGCCACTGCGTCGTGGGCGCCGTCGAGGCCGCCCAGGAGTCCGGGGACGTCACGAGCGTCGACGACAAGCTCCAGGAGGCGTCCGCGGCCATCGCGCGCCTGCTCAAGAGCTGACCCACCCCGCTGAACCACCCCACCGAAACCCCGAGGAGCCCATCGTGCAGACCACCGTCAACGTTTCCGGAATGACCTGCGGCCACTGCGTCAGGTCCGTCACCGAGGAGCTCACCGAGCTGGAGGGCGTCGAGTCCGTCGACGTCGACCTCGTGGCCGGCGGGGTCTCCCCCGTGGTCGTGACGTCCACCCGCGAGCTGTCGGCGGCCGAGATCGAGGAGGCCGTCGAGGAAGCGGGGTACACCGTTGCCTGAGACCCGCACGCCCGTCCCCACCGAGGTCACCGGGACCCTGCGCACCCTCGAGCTGGAGATCACGGGCATGACGTGCTCCTCTTGCGTCAGCCGGGTCGAGAAGAAGCTGGGCAGGCTCGACGGCGTCGACGCCTCCGTCAACCTCGCCCTCGAGACCGCCACCGTCCACGTCCCCGCGGGCGTGAGCGACGAGCAGGTCGTCGAGACGGTCGAGAAGGCCGGGTACGGGGCCGTCCTCAAGAACGCGCCCGGGGTCGACGACGCCGGCGGCCCGGACGGCTCCGACGCCATGACCCGGGTCGCCGGGCGCGAGGCGTCCTCGCTGCGCTCGCCCGAGTCCCTGCGCCGGCGCCTCCTCGTGGCGGCCGCGCTCTCCGTCCCGGTGTTCGTGATCTCGATGCTGCCCGGCTTCCAGTTCCCGCACTGGGGCTGGGTGGTCGCGGCCCTGAGCCTGCCGGTCGTGACGTGGGCCGCGTGGCCGTTCCACCGCTCGGCGGCGGTCAACGCCCGGCACCTGACCTCCACCATGGACACCCTCGTGTCCCTGGGCGTGTCCGCCGCGTACCTGTTCTCGCTGTGGAACCTGCTGCGCGAGCCCGGCATGACGGCCGGCGCGATGCTCGGCCACGCGATGGACATGAGCGGGCACCAGCTCTACTTCGAGACCGGCGCCCTGGTCACCGCGTTCCTGCTGCTGGGCCGCTACCTGGAGGCCCGGGCGAAGGCCCGCTCCGGCGAGGCGCTGCGCGCACTGCTGGAGCTCGGCGCGAAGGACGCGGTGGTCCTGCGGGACGGCGTGGAGACGAGCGTGCCCGCGGAGCAGCTGCGCCCGGGGGACCTGGTCGTCGTGCGCCCCGGCGAGAAGATCGCCGCCGACGGCGTGGTCGTGGACGGCCGCTCGGCCGTGGACACGTCCCTGCTCACCGGCGAGTCCCTCCCGGTGGAGGTGGAGGTCGGCGACACCGTCACCGGCGCCACGATCAACACCAACGGCCGGCTGCTGGTCGAGGCGACCCGCGTGGGCGCCGACACCACCCTGGCCCAGATGGGCCGGATGGTGTCCCGGGCGCAGGCGAGCAAGGCCCCCGTGGCACGGCTGGCCGACCGGATCTCCGGGGTCTTCGTCCCGGTCGTCCTGGTGATCGCCCTCGCCACGCTGGCCGGCTGGCTCCTGCTGACCGGGGACGTGAACGCGTCCTTCGTGGCCGCGGTCTCCGTGCTCGTGATCGCCTGCCCCTGCGCCCTCGGCCTGGCCACCCCCACGGCCCTGCTCACGGGCACGGGGCGCGGCGCGCAGCTGGGCATCCTGATCAAGGGCGCCGAGGTGCTCGAGGACACCCGCACCGTGGACACCGTGGTGCTGGACAAGACGGGCACCGTCACGAGCGGGCAGCTCTCCGTGGCGGCAGTGACGCCCGTGTCCGGGTACTCCCGGGACCAGGTGCTGGACCTCGCGGCCACCGTGGAGCAGCACTCCGAGCACCCCATCGCGCGGGCGGTGGCCGCGGCCACCCCGCACCGGTTCCCGGTCTCCGGGTTCGTCTCGGCCCCCGGCGGCGGCGTCCGCGCGCACGTGGCGGACGGGATGCACTCCCGCTCGGTGGTGGTCGGACGCACCACGTGGCTGTCCGAGAACGGCGTGCGCCTGGACGGCGCCCAGCTCGACGCGCTGCGCCGCGCCCAGGAGGGCGGGTTCACCACGATCCTCGTGGCCGTCGACGGGGCCCTCGTCGGCTTCGTCGACCTGCGCGACACCGTCAAGGACGACGCCCGCGAGGCGGTCGCCCGGCTCAAGGAGCTGGGCCTGCGGCCCATGCTGCTGACCGGCGACAACGAGCCCGTGGCCCGGGCCGTCGCCGCAGAGGCGGGCATCGCCGCCGAGGACGTCGTGGCCGACGTCAGCCCGGAGGGCAAGGTCGCGGTGGTCCGCGACCTCCAGGACGACGGCCGCGTGGTCGCCATGGTGGGCGACGGGGTCAACGACGCCGCGGCCCTGGCGCAGGCCGACCTCGGGATCGCGATGGGCGCCGGCACGGACGCGGCGATCGAGGCCGCGGACATCACGGTGGTGCGCAGCGACGTCGGGTCGGTGCCCACGGCCATCGCCCTGTCCCGCCGGACCCTGTCGATCATCAAGTCGAACCTGTTCTGGGCCTTCGCCTACAACACGGTGGCCATCCCCGTGGCCGCCGCGGGGCTGCTCAACCCCGTGATCGCGGGTGCCGCCATGGCCTTCAGCTCCGTGTTCGTGGTGCTGAACTCGCTGCGGCTGCGGAGCTTCGGCCGCTGAGCCCGCCGGACGCGACGACGCCCCGGGAAGGACCATCGGCCCTTCCCGGGGCGTCGTGCGTTGTGTCAGGCGCTGGTCCGGGGTCAGACGGAGCCCGGGTCGACCGGGCTCTCCTCGTTCTCCTCGAGCTCGGGCACCTCGGACTTGTGGTCCTCCTGGGCCACGTCCGTGGGGTCCTCGTCGGCGCCGTCCTCCTGCTGGTCGGCCATCCGCTGCTGGACCTTGCGCTCGAACTCCTCGTCGCCCTCGGTGGGCGGTTCCGGCTGCTGGCTCATGCTGGTTCCCGTCGTCCGGTCTCGAGCAGGGCGCGGGTTCGGGCCCTGCTGCTCAGGTGCCGTCCCAATCTACCCAGCGCCCGGCCGGACGCGACAGGGCTGTCCACCGGAGCGGGTCCCTCCCGGGAGCGGGCGCGGAGCGCGCAGGGCCCCGGAACGAGCGGGACCCCCGGGCGCGCGGGGTCCGGCTCGTTTGGGGGCCTCAGGCAGGCGGGATGCTCAGGCGCGCGGGGCGGGGCCGTCGTCGTCCGGGCCGTCCGCCGGGGCGGAGCCGTCGGCGGGGCGGCGGCCGAGGAGGTCCTCGCCCTCGGTGTCGGGCCGGACGCGCTGGCCGAACTCGGCCTCGCCGGGGGGCCGCGCGGCGGCCTGCCGCCGGGCCCGGGCCTCGGCGTAGAGCTTGGCCGAGGAGCGGTTGACGCCCGTGCCCGCGCCGAGGTGGGGGTCGTTGGGCTTCTCGACGATCATCAGCGTGGCGCTGATCACGAGCGTCACGATGAACGCGATGCCGGCGGCGATGAAGGCGAGGTCCAGGCGCAGGGCGTTGTCCGTGCCGCCGCTGGCGAAGATGCCCACGGCGACGAACGCGATCGCCGCGAGCACGGCGGACAGGATCAGGGGGCCCTTGACGTCGGCCCGGAAGCCGCCTCTCGAGCCCTTGCGCTGTGCCACTGGTCCTCCTCGTGAGCTGATGTCCCCGGCGGGCCGGGGCCTGCCGTGCGGTAGCCCAGTCTACGCGGTCCCGGCGGGGGCCCGTCCCCGGCGGTCCTCGTGCCGGAGCGTGAGGGCGGCCAGCAGGTGGGTGACGCCGATGACCACCGCGGCGGCCCCCACCACCCCGAAGAGCGCCTTGGGGCCGAGGTCCACCACCAGGACGAGACCGGTGGCGGCGAGGACCGTGACCAGCCCGGCGATGGTCCAGTCGCGGCCCAGCGGGAAGGTCGTGCGGAACTTCAGCCCGAGCGCCAGCTCCGTGAGCCCGGCCAGGCCCATGATGGACGCCGCGTAGACCACGAGCCACGCGGGGGTGTCGGCGCCGAGGATCGTGAAGACCCCGCCCAGGAGGTACAGCACGCCGTAGGACTGCGGGATCTGCCGGGTGGGGCCCATGTCCACGTGGTCGTTGCCGTTGAGGCGCAGCTGCAGGAGCACGCTCGCCGCGCCCGTGAGCACGAGGTACAGCCCCACGCCCCAGGCCACCACGGGCAGCGTCGGCTCCTGCCAGAACACGGTCACGGCGCCGAACACCAGCGCCACGAGCGCGCGCAGCAGCGTGGGCGCGAACAGGTCGCGGTGGATGCCGGTGCTCGGGTCGGGGTTCACGGTGCGCCTTTCGGGAACGTGCTCGCGGGAGGGCCCCGGCGGGGAGACCCCCGGGGCACCGGCCAGTCTAGCGACCGCGTGCGGGGCAGGGCGCCGAGAGCACCCGGGCCAGGACCGCGAGGGCGTCCGGCAGGGCGTCCCCCTCCGGGGCGGCACCGGTGGCGCCGAAGCCGACGACGACGCCGCGGCGGCCGCCCCCCGCGCCGTGCGCCCAGTACGAGCCCAGCGCCGCCACCCGCACGCCCGCGGCCGCGGCCCGATCCACGACGTCCTGCTCCGCCAGGGGCACCTCCCCGGTGAACTCGAGGACGGCGTGCAGCCCCCCGTCCATGGGCACGGCCCGCACCCCGTGGACCCCGGCGAGGGCCGCGGTGAGCAGGTCCCGCCGGCGCCGGTACTCCCGCCGCATCCGAGCGGTGTGCCGGCGCAGGCCGCCGTCGGCCAGGAAACGGGCCATGGCGTCCTGGGCGACCGCGGAGGCCGGGTTGCCGAGGTCCGTGCGCAGCCGCAGCAGGTCCTCCCGGAGGGCGGGCGGGGCCAGCAGGTAGCCGACCCCCAGCCCGGGCGCGAGGACCTTGGTGAAGGAGCCCAGCGTGGCCACGTGGCCGCCGGCGCCGAGCAGCCGGCCGGGGGCGGGGGGCTCCGGGACGGCGCCCGGGGCGTGGTCGAGGGAGGACAGCGCGGGCAGCGGCTCGCCCACGTAGCGCAGCTCGGAGTCGTAGTCGTCCTCCACGATCAGCGCGTCGTGGGCGCGCGCCCAGCCGAGCAGCTCGAGCCGGCGGGCGGCGGGCATCGACGCCCCGAGGGGGTACTGGTGGCTGGGGGTGACGATCACGGCGTCCGGGGGCCGCTCGATCTCCCACTCCCCCGGGCCGGCCCACGCCCCGGACGGCAGCCGGGCGGGGTCGAGGCCCTGGTCGTCGATCGGCACCGGCAGCACCTCGTGGCCGAGCCGCTCCGGCACCCGGCGCAGCGAGGGGTAGCCGGGGTCCTCGACGGCGACGCGCAGCCCGCGGCCCGCGTGGCCGCCGAGCACCGCGAGCAGCAGCTGGAGCCCGTCCCGCGCGCCCGCCGTGACGAAGAGGTCCTCGGGGTCCCGGACCACGCCGCGCATCAGCCGCAGGTGCTCGGCGATCTGCTCGCGCAGCGGCTCCGAGCCCTGGGGCGGGGGCGCCCCCGTGCCGGCGGCGGCCGCGGCGTCCCGCCACGCGGCGCGCCACTGCGGGGTGGCCAGCCGTCCGGTGTCGGGCCGGCCGGGCGTGAGGTCGATCATGGGCCGCTCCCGGGTCCGGCGCCGCGGCGCCGCGGCCGGGCGGGGGCCGGGCCGGGCCGCCGGGGGCTCCGTGCGGGAGCGGGCCAGATCGGGGTGGACCACCGTGGCGCCGTTGGTCGCGTGCAGATAGCCCTCGCCGTGGAGCTGGTCGTAGGCGGTGACCACGGAGCCCCGCGAGATCCCCAGCCGGGCGGCGAGCCCGCGGGTGGAGGGCAGCGCGTCCCCCGGGCGCAGGGTCCCGGAGACCACCAGCTCCCGCAGCTGCTGGACGAGCTGGGCGGGCAGCGGCGCGGGATCGGCCCGGTCCACGCGCACGGGCAGCTCGACGTCGTGCGGGTGGCGCACGGTCCGCTCCTCTCCCTCGGAATTCCTGTGGTCCAACAGATTCTATCGATGGTGGACCTGTCGGTGGACCACTTCCGGCCGCAGGATGGACTCCATGACCGATCTGCAGACTGCCCATGCCCAGAACCCCGCCGGCGGCACCACCCGCCCCACCGCCTCGGACGCGACCCCGCTGACCGGCTCCCCGCTCGTCAAGCGCGGCCTCGCCGACATGCTCAAGGGCGGCGTCATCATGGACGTCGTCACCGCCGAGCAGGCCCGCATCGCCGAGGACGCCGGCGCCGTGGCCGTGATGGCCCTCGAGCGCGTGCCTGCCGACATCCGCGCCCAGGGCGGCGTGGCCCGCATGTCCGACCCCGACCTGATCGAGGGCATCCAGGCCGCCGTCTCCATCCCCGTCATGGCGAAGGTGCGCATCGGCCACTTCGTGGAGGCGCAGGTGCTCGAGCACCTGAAGGTCGACTACATCGACGAGTCCGAGGTCCTCTCCCCCGCCGACTACGTCAACCACATCGACAAGCAGCGCTTCACCGTCCCGTTCGTGTGCGGGGCCACCAACCTGGGCGAGGCCCTGCGCCGGCTCGCCGAGGGCGCCGCGATGATCCGCTCCAAGGGCGAGGCCGGCACCGGCGACGTCTCCGAGGCCACCAAGCACATCCGCACCATCCGCGGGCAGATCGCCGAGCTGCAGGCCCTCTACCGGATCTCCCCCGACGCCCTCTACGTGAAGGCGAAGGAGCTCGCGGCCTCCTACGACATCGTCCTCGAGGTCGCCCGCACCGGGAAGCTGCCGGTCGTGCTGTTCACCGCCGGCGGCGTGGCCACCCCCGCAGACGCCGCCATGATGATGCAGCTCGGTGCCGACGGCGTGTTCGTGGGCTCCGGGATCTTCAAGTCCGGCAACCCCGCGGCCCGGGCGCAGGCCATCGTGAAGGCCACCGCCTACTTCGACGACCCCGAGAAGATCGCCGAGGCCTCCCGCGGGCTCGGCGAGGCGATGGTCGGCATCAACGTGGGCGACCTCCCGGCCCCGCACCGGCTCGCGGAGCGCGGCTGGTGAGTTCCGCGCCCCGCGTGGGCGTCCTCGCCCTCCAGGGCGGGGTCGCCGAGCACGCCGCGATGCTGCGGGAGCTGGGCGCCGAGCCCGTGCTCGTGAAGACGGCCGAGCAGCTCGCCGGGCTGGACGCGATCGTCCTGCCCGGCGGGGAGTCCTCCACCGTGGACCGGCTGCTGCGCCTGTTCGGGCTGCGGGAGCCGCTGCGGGACGCCGTGCTCGGCGGCCTGCCCACGCTGGGCACGTGCGCCGGCCTCATCCTGCTCGCGTCCGGCATCGAGGACCCAGCCCCCGGCCAGCAGACCCTCGAGGTCCTGGACGTCACCGTGGCCCGCAACGCGTTCGGACCCCAGACGGCCTCCGAGGAGGTCGTGCTCGCGTGGGGCCGCGGCGGGGACGTGGTGCGCGCGGCCTTCATCCGCGCCCCCGCGGTGACCCGCGTCGGCGAGGGCGTCGAGGTCCTCGCCCGGCACCGGGGCGAGGTGGTCGCGGTGGCGAGCGGCGCCGTCGTCGGCATCTCGTTCCACCCCGAGCTGACCGGGGAGACCACGGTGCACCGGCACCTGCTCTCCCTCGTGGCCGCCCGGCGCGGACTCCCCGCCTGAGCCGCCCCGCCCCGTGCGGGGCGGCTCAGTAGCTGCCGGACGCCCCGCCGCCGGTGAATCCGCCGCCCCCGCCGAACGAGGAGCCGCCCTGCCCGTCCCCGCTCGTGCCTCCGCCCGAGCCGCCGGAGTACAGCCCCGGGTTGGCCAGGTAGAGCGGGAGCCACACGGCCGGGTTCGTGACGGCGTCCGGCTTGCGGTGGTGGTAGCGGTACGTCCGGTACGCCGCGTGCTGCTCCTCGGTGAGCCGCAGCTCCGGGTCGCGCTGCCGGGCCGCCCGCAGCTCCTCGTCGGCGATCCGGCGCCGGCGGCGGAGGTCCGCGGCGATCCACCACGCCACCAGCACGCCGACCAGGCCGAAGCCGCCCGCGACCCAGCCGAGCAGGGCCCAGTCGAAGGGCTCCCGCGGCGGCTCCCCGCCCTGCGCGTAGACGTGGATCTGCTCGACGGCCTCGCCGAGGCCCTGCGCGTAGCGCTCGTCCGCGAAGGCCGGCGCCAGCACGTCCTCCACCACGCGTTCCGCCTCGTCGTCCGAGAACCGCTCGCGCACCCCGTCCGCGGTCTCGATCCGCAGCTCCCGGTCCCCGGTGGCGGCGACCACGAGCACGCCGTTGTCCGCCCCGGCGTCGCCCACCTCCCAGGCGGTGGCGACCTCGCGGGCGTAGTCCTCGATCGACCCGGTCGCCTCCTCCACCGTGAGCACGGCGACGCGTGCCGCGTCCGTGCCGGCCCCGCGGTCCTCGATCAGGGCGTCGAGCTGCTGCTCCTGCGCGTCCGTCAGGACGCCGGCGGAGTCCAGGACGTTGGACCCGGCCGGCCGGGCGGGGACCTCCACCGGGTCCGCCGCCCCGCCCGAGCACCCGGTGAGCGCGGCGAGGGCCAGGGCGGTCGCGGCGAGTGCTATGCGGTCCACGGTGTGCTCCCGTCCGTCCGCGGGCGCTCCGCGGGCTCGTCCCCAGGATGGCCCGCCGGCACCGCTCGGCGGATCCGCCCGCAGGAGGAGCCCCCGGTCCTGGACGGGCGGGGGCTCCTCCTGCGGGCGGACGGGTCAGCTCTTCCGGCGGGCCGGGACCACCATCACGGGACCCTCGCCCTCCTGCAGCACGGCCTGGGAGACGGAGCCCATGAGCAGCCCGCGGAACCCGCCGTAGCCGCGGCTGCCGACCACCACGAGCTCCGCCGACCGCCCGGCCTCCACGAGCTGGTCCGCCGGCTGGCCGGAGAAGACGAACGTCTCGACGTCCAGCTCCGGGTGGTCCTCCCGGACCGACTCCGCCACCTGGTCCACGAGGGACTGGGCGGGCTCGGTGAGCTGCTCGCGCACGGCCCGGTCCAGGTCCGCGGAGCCCGTCGGCATGCTCATGGCCTCCGGCACCACGGTGACCAGCGCCAGGCCCGCGCCGTGCCGTGCGGCGTACCGCCCGGCCGCCAGGACGGCCGGGTTGTCCCGGCCGAGCCGGTCCACGCCGACCACCACGCGGCCCGCGAAGGGGCCGGTCGCCCCGCGGGCGTCCCGTGCCCGCGGGTCCCAGCGGTCCGGGAGGACGATCACGGGGCACTTCGCGTGCGCCGCCGCCGCGGCCGTGACCGATCCGAGGCGGCCCCGCACCCCGCGCCGGCCCCGGCGGCCGAGCACCAGGGACGCGGCGTCCTCCGACTCGTGCACCAGCACCCCGGCCGCGTCACCGCGCTCGACGACCGCGACCGCGGTGACGCCGGCGTCCCGGGCCCGGATGACGGCGGCGGCGGCGACCTTGTCCGCCTCCTCCTCGATCGCCTCCAGGAACGGCCCGTAGAGACTGGGGTCCACGGCGACGGGCCGGCCCATGGAGACCACCACCCTGAGCTCGCCGGCGAGGGTACCGGCCTCCTGGATCGCCCAGTCCAGGGCCCGTTCGCTGTTCTCGGAGCCGTCGTAGCCGACGACGATCTGTTCCGGCATGGGGTGCCGCCTCCTGGTCTCGCCGTGGGGGTGGGGTGCTCAGGGGCGGTGCGCGGGCACCACCATGACCGGGCCGGTGGCGTTCTCCAGCACCGCCTGGGAGACCGAGCCGAGCAGCAGCCCCCGGAAGCCGCCGATGCCGCGGGAGCCCACCACGACCATGTCCGCGGAGTGCGTGGCGTTCATCAGGATGCGGGCGGGCCGGCCCACGAAGATGTGGTGCTCGACCGTCAGCTCGGGGTGCTGCGCGGCGATCTCGTCGGAGATCTGGGTGAGCTTCTGGTCCGCCTCGTGGAAGTACCGGGCCTGGTTGAACTCGTCCTGGAACCAGGAGGGCGTGCCGGACAGGGCCCCGTTCACGGAGACCAGCGCCAGGGCCTTGCCGTGCTCCTGGGCGTAGGCCACGGCCTTGCCCAGCGCCGGGCTGCGGGAGCCGAGGGCGTCCAGGCCCACGACCACCCGGCCGGTGAAGTCGATCTGGTCGGCCTTGACCGGCCCGTCGGCCTCGAGCGCGAAGTCGCCCGCGCTGCCGCCGCGCCGCTCGGGGTGCCGTTCGGGGCTCCGGCTCTCGGCGGCCTCGGGGACGATGATCACCGGGCACTTCGCGTGCGCGGCGACCGCCGCGGACACCGAGCCCAGCCGGCCGCGCAGCGCGCCGCCGCGGCCGCGCTTGCCCATGACCACGAGCGCGGCCTCGCCCGACTGCTCCACGACGGCCTTGGCGGCGTCCCCGCCCGCCTCCACGACCTCGACGGGCAGCCCCGCCTGCTCCACGGTCTGCCGGGCCTCGGCCAGGTGGCCGGCGTTCTCCTTCATCACGGCCTCGGTGAACCGCATCTCGAGGCCGGGGTCCCCGACCCCGATGACCGGATAGGCGCCGAGCAGGCGCACGGTCAGGTCCTGGGCGCGGGCCTCCTCGAGGGCGCGCTCGAGCGCGTGGCGGGCCTGGTCGGATCCGTCGATGCCGACGAGCACGACGTTGTGCCCGGAGTCGGCGGTGGGCTGGTTCTCTGCGCGAGGATCACTGTTCATGTCTGCATCGTAGGTGATCCGCCCCACAACACCGGGTGCGCTCCGGGTTGTTACCGTGCGTTCCGGAGCAGCCAGGAGTCGCCGTGGGCCCGCAGCCCCAGGGTCAGGGCCCGGGCCCCCAGGTAGCCGCCGGCGTAGGCGGTCCACAGCCACACGAACCCTCCGGTCCCCGTCCCGGCGGAGTGCGCCACGAGCAGCAGCAGCGGGGCGTAGACCGCCAGGTTGAGCACTCCGGCCACCGCGAGGTAGCGGGCGTCCCCGGCCCCGATGAGCACCCCGTCCAGGACGAAGACGTAGGCGGCCAGCGGCTGGCCGACCGCCACCACCAGCAGGGCCGCGGCGAACAGGGCCTGCACCGCGGGATCGGGGCTGAGCATGAACCCCAGCCGGGTGCCGACCAGGGCCACCAGGAGGCCCGTGACCACGCCGAAGCCGAGCCCCCACAGGACCAGCCGGTTCATGAGGGCCCGGACCGCCCGCCGCTGCACGGGGTCGGTCACGTCCCGCGCCCCCATGTCCCGGCCCAGCAGCGCCTGCGCCGCGATGGCGAGGGCGTCGAGGGCGTAGGCCAGGAAGTTGAAGAACGTCATCACGAGCTGGTGCGCGGCGAGGTTCTGGGCGCCCTGTCCCGTGACCACCAGGACGGTCGCGAGGATCGCGACCCGCAGGGAGACGGTGCGCAGCATGAGCCAGGAGCCCACCGTGAGGTGCGAGCGCAGCCGGGGCCACGTGGTCGAGGGCCCCACACCGTGCTCGCGGGCGAGCCGGCGGAGGATCCGCAGGTACGCCAGTGCCATGGCCCACTGCACGGCGCTCGTGCCGATCGCCGCGCCGGCCACCCCCAGGCCCGCCCCGTGCACGAGCAGGAGGTTGAGCCCCGCGTTGGCCGCGGCCCCGACCCCGGCGATGAGCAGCGGGGTCCTGGTGTCCTGGAGGCCGCGGAGCACACCGGTGGCCGCGAGCACCAGGAGCATGGCGGTCAGTCCGGGCAGGGACCAGTGCAGGTAGACGACGGCGTGCTCCAGGACCTCGCCGCCCGCGCCCATCAGCGCCAGCAGCGGCCGGCCCAGCGCCCAGCCCGCCGCGGACAGGAGCAGGCCGAACCCCGCGGCCACCCACAGCCCGTCCCGGCCCACCGCCACGGCCTCCTGGAGCCGGCCCGCCCCGAGGTGCCGGGCCACCGCAGGGGTGGTGCTGTAGGCGAGGAAGACCATGAGCCCCACGACCGTCTGCAGGACGGCCGCGGCCACGCCCACGCCGGCGAGCTGGGGGGTGCCGAGGTGGCCGACGATCGCGGAGTCCGCCAGCAGGAACAGCGGCTCGGCCACGAGCGCCCCGAAGGCGGGGACGGCCAGGGCCAGGATCTGCCGGTTGAGGCCGCGGGGGCGGGAGGTCGTCGTCACCGGTCCAGGCTACCGACGACCTCCCGCCCCCGCGGCGCACCCCCGGACGGGACGCGGCCCGGGAGCGGCGGTGCTCAGAAGGGGTAGTGCGGGACGTCCGGGCTGATCGTGATCCACTGCGTCTCGGTGAACGCGTCGATGTTGGCGGTCGGCCCGCCGAACCGGGAGCCGGTGCCGGAGGCGCCCATGCCGCCGAAGGGGGCGTTGGCCTCGTCGGCGACCGTCATCTCGTTGATGTGGATCTTGCCGGAGCGGATCCTGTCGGCGATCTTCATGGCCTCGCCGACGTCCCCGACGATGGACACCGAGAGCCCGTACTCGGAGGCGTTGGCGAACTCCACCGCCTCCTCCGCGCTGGACACCTTCATCACGGGCGCCACCGGCCCGAAGATCTCGTCCTTCCAGGCCGTCATCTCGTGGGTCAGCTCGGAGAGCACCGTGGGCCGGTAGAACAGGCCCTCGTGGGACCCCCCGGCCACCACCCGGGCGCCGGCGATGGCGGTCTCCTGCACGATCGCGTCGATGGCCTTGAGCTGGCGCTCGTCGATGATCGGACCGAGGTGCACGGGTCCGCCGGAGGGGTCCCCGACCACCAGGGCCTCCGCCTTCGCCGCGAGCTTGTCCACGTACTCGTCGTGCAGGTCCTCGTGCACCAGGTGGCGCCCGGTGGTCATGCAGATCTGTCCCTGGTGGAAGAAGGAGCCCATCGCCCCGACCCCCGCGGCCAGGTCCACGTCCGCGCCGGGCAGGACGATGACCACGTTGTTGCCGCCCAGCTCGAGGTGGGCGCGCTTGAGGTGCTGCGCCGCCGCGGCGCCCACGTGCCGGCCGGCGGCCGTGGACCCGGTGAAGGACACGACGTTCACGTGCGGGGCCTCGACCGTGGCGGCCCCGACGTCACCGCCGCCGGGCAGCAGCTGCAGGACGCCGGGCGGCAGCCCGGCCTCCTCGAAGACGCGCATGATGAGCGCGCCGCCGGTGACCGAGGTGCGGGGGTCCGGCTTGAGCAGCACCGCGTTGCCCAGGGCCAGGGCGGGGGCCACGGAGCGGATCGAGAGGATCAGCGGGAAGTTGAACGGCGAGATCACGGAGACCACCCCGACCGGCACCCGGCGGGACAGCGACCAGTGCGGGGCGTCGGAGGGCAGGTACTCCCCGTGCGGGTGGCTCGGCAGCGCCGAGGACTCGTAGCACTCCGCGGCCGCGACCGAGGCCTCCAGCCCGGCCTTGGGCTGGATCGCCCCGGTCTCCCGGACCACCCAGTCCATGACCTCCTCGGCGTGCTCCTCGAACAGCAGGCCGGCGCGCCGCAGCACCGCGGCGCGCTCGGAGGGCTTCAGCGCCGCCCACTCCTTCTGGGCCGCCGCGGCCTTCTCGGCCGCCTCGTACACGTCCTCGGGGGAGGCGAAGCCGATCTGCCCCAGCGTCTCGTCCGTCGACGGGTTCGTGACGTCCTCGGTGCCGCCGCGGCCGTCGCGCCATCCGTTGACGTAGATCTTTCCGGTCCACACCGATGTGTCCAGCAGTGCCATGGGTCGAACTCCTCGGGTTCCGGCCGCGGGTCGGACCGCCGGACGGCGGGGTGACCCACGGCACACGTGCAGTGCGGATTATTCTGCGCCTTCCTGGGAGCGCGCACGGAACGCCGCGCGGGCGCCGTCACAGCCCCCGGAGGCGGTCCATCTCCCGGCGATCCTTCTTGGTGGGCCGCCCGGTGCCCCGGTCCCGCCGCGGGACCGCGGCGTGCAGCGCTGGGGGCGGGGGCGGGCTGTGGTCGACGTAGGCCTTCGCCGCGACCGGCGCCCCGACGCGCTTGGTCAGCAGCTGCACCACCTCCAGGACCTGTTCGTGACCGGGGCGGCGCACGGCCACCCGCTGGCCGGGCCGCACCGGCTGGGCGGCCTTGACCGAGGTGCCGTCGATCTTCACGTGGCCGGCACGGCACGCGGCCGTGGCGGCGGAGCGGGTCTTGAACACGCGCACCGCCCACAGCCACACGTCCACGCGCACGCTCGCGGGGGCCTGCGGCGCGGTCATCGCGCGCCCCGGTCGCTGCGGCGCTGGTCCTCGGTGCGGGTCATGGGGCCATTGTGCCGAATCCGCCGAGCACGGCCGACGCCGGACGGCTCCGCCGCGGCCGCCCGGGCGCGCCGCACCGGAGGTGTCGCCCGGAGTGGGGACAATGAATTGACTACCGACCAGTGGTGTGCAACATCCCGGCAACGCGCGAACACCTACACTGAGGCACATTCACCGGCGGGCCGCGCACCGGGCACGACGCCGTGCAGCCGACGGCGGACCGCCACCTCCCGAGGGAAGGACAGATCCATGAAGAGCAGGTTCCACGGGGCAGCGACCCTGTCCGTGCTGGCCGTCTCCGCGCTGGCCCTGAGCGCGTGCACGAGCACCGACGACGGCGGGGACGCCGCCGGCGGCGACACGAGCGCGAACGGCGGGGAGATCAGCCTGATCACCCCGGGCACCCTCACGGTGTGCTCGGACATCCCCTACCGCCCCTTCGAGTTCACGGAGGGCGGGGAGACCGTCGGCTTCGACATCGACCTGGTGAACAACATCGCCGAGGACATGGGGGTCGAGACGGAGTTCCTCCGCACCTCCTTCGAGGGCATCCAGTCGGGTGTGGCCCTGGACTCGAACCAGTGCGACCTCGCGGCCTCCGGGATGACCATCAACGAGGAGCGCGAGTCCGTCATGGACTTCTCCGAGCCCTACCTCGACGACAACCTCGCGCTGCTGGTCGCCCCGGACGCCGACATCGACTCGGTGGCCGACGTCCAGGGCAAGCGCGTGGGCGTGCAGCAGGCCACCACGGGCGAGACCCAGGCCCAGGAGAACAACGCCGAGGTCGTGCAGTACGAGGACTCGGCCCTGATGATCCAGGGGCTCAACACCGGTGACGTCGAGGCCGTCATCGGCAACATCTCCGTGATGGGTCCGGCCATCACGGACAACCCGGAGCTGCGCCTGGTCGAGGAGATCGAGACCGGTGAGCAGCTGGGCCTCGCCGTGAAGACCGACAACACGGCCCTGCTCGAGCAGGTCAACGAGTCGTTGGCGACCATGCGGGAGGACGGCACCCTCGAGGAGCTCGAGGGCAAGTGGCTGGGCACCGGCGAGGCGGCAGGGTCCGAGAGCCCGGAGCCGGCCGCGAGCTGACCCGTCGTCGCCCCCGGTCCACGGGGGTGACGAGCAGCACGGCCGCCGTGGCCCGCGCGAAGCGGGCCGCGGCGCCGTCGTCCGCAGGCTGGAGCCGGGCGGACGCCCCCGCGCCCTCCGCCCCGCCACGACGACAGGGGAAGCTCCCGTGACCACCGACTCCGGCCTCGAGCTGCAGCACGTCCATCCCGGCGTCCGGCCGCAGGACGACCTGTACCGCCACGTCAACGGCGGCTGGATCGAGGCGCACGAGCTGCCGGACGACCGTGCGTTCGACGGCGCCTCCGCGATCCTCACCGACCGGAACACGCAGCGGGTGCACGAGATCGTGCAGGAGGCGCCCGCCGGGTCGCGGATGGGGGCGCTGTACCGGTCCTTCCTCGACGAGGCGCAGATCGAGCGCCGCGGCCTGGCCGCCCTGGACCCGGACCTCGCGGTGCTCGACGCCGCCCGGGGCCGGGAGGGGCTCGCCCGCGCCTCGGCCGCCCTGCACCGCACCGGCGTGGACGGGCCGCTGTCCTTCTTCGTGGAGAACGACTCCCGGGACTCCTCCCGCTACTCCTTCTTCCTGCGCCAGGACGGGCTGTCCCTGCCCACGGACAGCTACTACACGGACCCGCAGCACGAGCGGCTGCGCACGGCGTTCACCGCCCACGTCGCGGCGATGCTCGAGCTCGCGGGCCTGCCGGCCCGCTGGGGCGTGCCCGCCGGGGACGCCGCGGCGACCGTGCTCGCCATGGAGACGCAGCTCGCCGCCGCCCACTGGGACACCGTCTCCGCACGGGACGTCGAGGAGATGTACAACCCCGTGGACGTGGCCGGCCTGGAGGCCATGGCGCCCGGCTTCCCGTGGACGGCGTGGCTCGAGGGCACCGCCCCGGAGCGCGGCGCGGGGATCTTCGACCGGGTCATCGTGCGCCAGCCCTCCTTCGTGGCGCAGCTGGGCCGGCTGTGGCAGGTGTGGTCCGAGGAGCAGATCCGGATCTGGCAGTCGTGGCGGATCGTGTCCAAGCGCGCCCCGTTCCTGCCCCGGCCGTTCGTCGAGGAGAACTTCCGCTTCTACAGCACCGCCCTGTCCGGGATCACCCGCCCCCGCGAGCGCTGGAAGCGGGCCGAGTTCCTGGTCACCCGGATCCTCGGCGACGACGTGGCGCGCGAGTACGTGGCCCGCTGGTTCCCGCCGGCGCACAAGGCCCGGGTGGAGCAGCTCGTGGCGCACCTGCTGGCCGCGTACCGGGAGCGGATCTCGCGGCTCGAGTGGATGTCGGAGGCCACCCGGGCCCGCGCCCTGGAGAAGCTGTCCACGTTCACGGTCAAGGTCGGCTACCCGGAGACCTGGCGGGACTACTCCTCCCTGGAGCCGGACCCCGAGGACCTGCTCGGCAACGTCCGGGCGGGGCTGGCGCTGGAGCACGACCGCACCGTCGGGAAGATGGGCACCCCCGTGGACCGCGGCGAGTGGTTCCTCTACCCCCACTGGGTCAACGCCTACTTCCACCCCGTGCTCAACGAGGTGGTCTTCCCCGCCGGGATCCTGCAGCCGCCGTTCTTCGACATCGAGGCCGACGACGCCGTGTGCTACGGCGCGATCGGCTCCGTGATCGGCCACGAGATCGGCCACGGCTTCGACGACCAGGGCGCCAAGTACGACGCCCTGGGCCACCTGGAGAACTGGTGGACGGACGAGGACCGGGCGGAGTTCGCCCGCCGCACCGCCGCGCTCGTCGCCCAGTACGACGGCTGCACGCCGCGCGGGCTGGACCCGGCCCGGCACCGCGTCAGCGGGGCCTTCACGGTGGGCGAGAACATCGGGGACCTGGGCGGGCTGGAGATCGCCCTGGTGGCCTACCGGATGTCCCTGGCCGAGCGGGGCCTGGACCAGGACAGCGCGCCGGTGCTCGACGGCCTGACCGGCGCGGAGCGCTTCTTCTACGCCTACGCGGCGCTGTGGCGCTCGACCGCCCGGGAGCAGGAGCTGGTCAACCGGCTGGCCACCGACCCGCACGCCCCGGAAGAGTTCCGCTGCAACCGGGTGGTGCAGAACATGTTCGCGTTCCACGACACCTTCGGCACCCGCCCCGGCGACGGCCTGTGGCTGCCCCCGGAGGAGCGCGTCAACATCTGGTGACCGCCCCCTCCCCCCCCCTTTTCGCCCATGTTTTTAAAGCTCTGC
>NZ_AOSQ01000017.1:0-78962 GCF_000349605.1 Kocuria sp. UCD-OTCP | reverse complement strand
AGGACCGCGTGTTCTACCGGCTGCCCGTGTGGAAGCGGATCGTGATCATGCTCGGCGGCCCGGTGATGAACCTCCTGCTCGGGACCCTGTGCCTGGCCGTCCTGCTCTCCGGTTTCGGGACGGCGACGCCCACCACGACGGTCGCGTGGGTGTCCGAGTGCGTGGTGGCCGCGGAGCGCCAGGCCGCCGGGCAGACCGAGTGCCGGCCGGAGGACCCCCAGGCCCCCGCGAACGCCGCCGGGCTGCGCCCCGGGGACGTCGTCACGGCCGTCGACGGCGCCCCGGTCGGATCCTGGGACGAGCTCACCGCCCGGATCCGGGACCGGGCCGGCGAACGGATCCCGGTGGTGGTCGAGCGGGACGGCCGGACCGTGTCCGCGGCGCTGACCCCCATCCTCTCCTCGCGCCCCGTGCTGGACGACTCCGGCGCCGCCGTGACCGGCGAGGACGGCGCCCCCCGCTACGAGGAGGTCGGGTTCATCGGCATCAGCCCCACCAGCGAGCCCGTCCGGCAGCCGCTGACCGCGGTGCCCGGGGCGGTGCTGGATGGGCTGCAGCAGATCGCCGGGGTGGTCCTGCACCTGCCGCAGCGGATCTACGAGGTGGGGGAGGCGGCGTTCTCCGACGCGCCCCGGGACCCGGACGGGCCGATCTCCGTGGTGGGGGTCGGCCGGATCTCGGGGGAGATCGCCGCGCACGAGGAGATCGCGCTGCGGGACAAGGCCGCCTCCCTCGTGGGCCTGGTCGGCTCCGTCAACCTGGCCCTGTTCGTCTTCAACCTGCTGCCGCTGCTGCCGCTCGACGGCGGGCACGTCGCCGGGGCGCTGTGGGAGGCGCTGCGCCGGGGGAGCGCCCGGCTGCTCGGCCGCCGCGACCCCGGCCCGTTCGACCCCGCCCGGCTGCTGCCGGTGACCTACGCGGTGGCCGTGCTGATGATCGGGATGTCCGTGCTGCTGATCTACGCGGACATCGTCAAACCGGTCCGGCTGTTCTGAGCCCGGGCCGGCCGGCGCGCCCCCGGGGCCGGCGGGCGTTCGGCGTGGGAGGAATCGCACCCCCGGCACCGGGGGCCGCCCCGGAGCATGGGGCACAATGGGAACCGGTGACGGGCCCGGCCAGCGGGTCCCGGCGCCACCGCTCCAGCTCCTGCCCTCGATTCCTCGGAGGAACTCCTTGACCCCGGTCAGCCTCGGCATGCCCGCCGCGCCCCAGCCCGTCCTCTCCCCGCGCCGGAAGACCCGGCAGATCCGGGTCGGGTCCGTGGGCGTCGGCTCCGACTCGCCGGTGAGCGTGCAGTCCATGACGACCACCCCCACCACGGACATCAACGCCACCCTGCAGCAGATCGCCGAGCTCAACGCCACCGGGTGCGACATCGTCCGGGTGGCGTGCCCGTCCCAGGACGACGCCGACGCCCTGCCGATCATCGCCATGAAGTCCCCGATCCCGGTGATCGCCGACATCCACTTCCAGCCGAAGTACGTCTACGCGGCCATCGAGGCCGGGTGCGCGGCCGTGCGCGTGAACCCGGGCAACATCCGCAAGTTCGACGACCAGGTCGGCCAGATCGCCCGCGAGGCCAAGGCCGCCGGGGTGTCCATCCGGATCGGCGTGAACGCCGGCTCCCTCGACCAGCGGATCATGGACAGGTACGGCAAGGCCACGCCCGAGGCGCTCGTCGAGTCCGCCGTGTGGGAGGCGTCCCTGTTCGAGGAGCACGACTTCCACGACTTCAAGATCTCCGTCAAGCACAACGACCCGGTCACCATGGTCCGGGCCTACCAGCTGCTCGCCGAGCGCGGCGACTGGCCCCTGCACCTCGGCGTGACCGAGGCGGGCCCCGCCTTCCAGGGCACCATCAAGTCCGCCACGGCCTTCGGCGCCCTGCTCTCCCAGGGCATCGGGGACACCATCCGCGTCTCCCTCTCGGCGCCGCCGGTCGAGGAGGTCAAGGTCGGCAACCAGATCCTGCAGTCCCTGGGCCTGCGCCCGCGCAAGCTCGAGATCGTCTCCTGCCCCTCCTGCGGCCGCGCGCAGGTCGACGTCTACACGCTCGCGGACGAGGTGACGGCGGGCCTCGAGGGGCTCACCGTCCCGCTGCGGGTGGCCGTGATGGGCTGCGTCGTCAACGGCCCCGGCGAGGCCCGCGAGGCCGACCTCGGCGTGGCCTCCGGCAACGGCAAGGGCCAGATCTTCGTCAAGGGCGAGGTCGTGAAGACCGTCCCCGAGGACCTCATCGTGGAGACGCTGATCGAGGAGGCCAACCGCATCGCCGCCGAGATGGAGACGGACGAGAACGGGGAGACCACGGCGGGCAGCCCCGTCGTGAGCGTCAGCTGACGGGCCGGTGACGGGCGGGTGAGGACGCAGCGGAGGACGGCGCCGCGGCTGGTGCCGGCGGGGGAGGTCGATCCGGCCCAGCTGGACCGGCTGCTCGAGGCGGACCCCGTCGCCCACGCCTTCGTGGCCGCCCACGTCGAGTCGTACCGCGGGAGCAAAGGCTCGCGGATCCCGCCCGTGGTCGGCACCGCCGGGCCGGACGGTGAGCTGACCGGCGCGTGCTGGGTGGGCACGAACGTGGTGCCCGTGTCCCTGGACGGCCCGGGCCTGGACCTCGTCGGAGGGCACCTGCGGCGGGGCGGGTCCCGGCACGCCTCGCTGTTCGGGCCCGCCGAGCTGGTCCTCGGGCTGTGGTCCCGGGTGGAGCGCTCGTGGCCCCGGCCCTTCGACCTGCGCCCCGTCCAGCCCCTGCTGGCCATCGACCGGGACCCCGCGCCCGCCCCGCACCCCGGCGTGCGCGTGGCCCGCCCCGAGGACCTCCCCGCCGTGCTCCCGGCGAGCGCCGCCATGTTCGAGGAGGAGGTCGGTTACTCCCCGTACACGGGCGGCGACCGCGGGTACCGGGACCGGGTCTCCGCGCTCGTCGAGGCGGGGCGCTGCCTCGTGCTGACCGACGACGGGGGCCGCGTGGTGTTCAAGGCCGACCTCGGCTCGGTGGCCCGCGGCGTGGCGCAGGTGCAGGGCGTGTGGGTGGACCCGGCGCACCGCGGCCGGGGGCTGGCGGCGCCCTGCATGGCGGCGGCCGTGCGCCTCGCCCGCCGGCGCACCCCGGTGGTCAGCCTCTACGTCAACGACTACAACGTCCGGGCCCTCGCCACCTACCGGCGGGTCGGCTTCGAGCGGGTCGGGACCTTCGCCACCGTCCTGCTCTGAGCGCCCGGGGCCGTCGATCCCGGTGCGGCCGGGCCGGGCGGGGGGTGTAGATTTGACCGGAATCAGCGGCGCCGTCGGCGCCGCCCACCCTCTCGACGCCCGGGCCCGGCCGCACCACGCCGCGCTCCCCGGGAGAAACGGAGCCCTCGTGGCGCTGCGACTCTCCTCCCTGTTCCTGCGAACCCTCCGCGAAGACCCGGTCGACGCCGAGGTGGACAGCCACAAGCTGCTCGTCCGCGCCGGCTACATCCGCCGGGCCGCCCCGGGCATCTACACCTGGCTGCCGATGGGCCTGCGGGTGCTCGGGAAGGTCGAGCAGGTGGTGCGCGAGGAGATGGATGCGATCGGCGCCCAGGAGGTGCACTTCCCGGCGCTGCTGCCGCGCGAGCCCTACGAGGTCACGAACCGCTGGACGGAGTACGGGGAGAACCTCTTCCGCCTGAAGGACCGCAAGGACGCCGACTACCTGCTCGCGCCCACGCACGAGGAGATGTTCACGCTGCTCGTCAAGGACCTGTACTCCTCCTACAAGGACCTCCCCGTCACCCTCTACCAGATCCAGGCGAAGTACCGGGACGAGGCCCGCCCCCGCGCCGGTCTCCTGCGCGGGCGCGAGTTCGTCATGAAGGACTCCTACTCCTTCGACGTCGACGACGCCGGTCTCGACGAGTCCTACGCCAGGCACCGCGAGGCCTACGTCCGGATCTTCGAGCGCCTCGGCCTGCCCGTGGTCGCCGTCTCGGCCCAGTCCGGGGCCATGGGCGGCTCCCGCTCCGAGGAGTTCCTGCACCCCACGGTCATCGGCGAGGACACGTTCGTGCGCTCGCCCGGCGGCTACGCGGCCAACGTCGAGGCGGTGACCACCGTGGTGCCCGCGGAGACCGATCCCGCCGGGGCCCCCGAGGCACGGGTGCTCGAGACCCCGGACAGCCCCACGATCGACACGCTCGTGCAGCGCTCGAACGAGCTGCACCCGCGCGCCGAGGGACCCTGGACCGCCGGCGACACCCTCAAGAACGTGGTGCTCGCCGTCGTCCTGCCCGACGGCGCCAGGCGGCTCGTGGCGGTCGGCCTGCCCGGCGACCGCGCCGTGGACCTCAAGCGCATCGAGGCCGGCATCGGCGCCGCCCTGGACGTCTCCGGCGAGGTGCTGGTGGAGCAGGCCGGCGACGAGGACCTGCGCGCCTGCCCGCTGCTGGTCAAGGGCTACATCGGGCCGGGGCTGTCCCCGGACCAGGCCGTGCTCGGCGAGAAGTCCTCGACCGGCATCCCCTTCTTCGTGGACCCGCGCGTGGTCCGCGGCACCCGGTGGGTGACCGGGGCGAACGTGGCCGGCCAGCACGTCTACGACCTCACGGCCGGGCGCGACTTCGCCTGGGACGGCGTCCTGGAGTGCGCCGAGGTGCGGGCCGGCGATCCCGCGCCGGACGGCTCCGGTCCGCTCGAGGCGGCCCGCGGCATCGAGATGGGGCACATCTTCCAGCTGGGCCGCAAGTACGCGGAGGCGCTGGGGCTGAAGGTGCTCGACCGCAACGGCAAGCTCGTCACCGTGACCATGGGCTCCTACGGGATCGGGGTCACCCGGGCGGTGGCCGCCCTCGCCGAGGCCTACCACGACGACAAGGGGCTGCTCTGGCCGCGCCAGGTCGCCCCTGCGGACGTCCACGTGGTCGCCACCGGCAAGGGCCCCGAGGTGCTGGAGGAGGCCGAGAAGGTCGTGGCCGAGCTCGAGGCGGAGGGGCTCGAGGTCCTCTTCGACGACCGGCCCAAGGTCTCCCCGGGCGTGAAGTTCGGCGACGCCGAGCTGCTCGGCGTGCCCACCGTGCTGGTGGTCGGCCGCGGCCTCAAGGACGGCGTCCTCGAGCTCAAGGACCGCGCGAGCGGCAGCAGCGAGGACGTGCCCCGGGACGGCGTCGCCGCCGTGGTCGCCGCCGCCGTGCGCGGCTGATCCCGTGCAGGGGCTCGGCGCCTGGCTCGGGGCCTCGGGCCTGGAGCAGATGGACCCCGGCGTCGTCGCCCTGCTGGTGGCGGCCGGACTCGCCGCGGGCTTCGTCGACGCCGTGGTCGGCGGCGGCGGCCTGCTGCAGCTGCCCGTGGTGCTGATGGTCCCGGGGATCAGCCCCGTCCAGGCCCTGGCCACCAACAAGATGGGCTCCGTGTTCGGCACCGCGACGAGCGCGCTGACCTTCTACCGGCGCACGTCCCCCGACCTGCGCACCGCCCTGCCCATGGCCGGCGTCGCGCTTCTCGGCAGCTTCGGCGGGGCGGCGCTGGCCGCGTCCCTGCCCGAGGCGGTGTTCCGCCCGATCATCCTCGCCGCGCTGGTGGCCGTGCTCCTGTTCACCGTGGCCCGGCCCACCGTGGGGCAGCTCACCGAGCTGCGCCACAGCGGGGCGCGGCACTACGGCACCGCGATGGTGATCGGCACCGTCATCGGCTTCTATGACGGCGTGATGGGCCCGGGCACCGGCTCGTTCCTGGTCATCGCCATGATCACGCTGCTGGGCTACAGCTTCCTGGCCGCCAGCGCCAAGGCGAAGATCGTCAATCTCGCGACCAACGTGGGCGCGCTCGTGTTCTTCTTCGGCCACGGGTCGGTGCTGTGGGGCCTGGGTCTCGTCCTGGGGCTGTCCAACATGCTGGGCGGCTACCTCGGGGCGCGCACCGCGGTGGCCCGCGGTAGCCGCTTCATCCGGGTGGTGTTCCTCACCGTGGTCTCGCTGCTCATCCTCAAGCTGGGCGTCGACGTGCTGCGGGGAGCCTGAGCCGCCCCACCGGGCGGGAGGTCACCGCGGCGGGTCGTCCCGGACCACGCCGGGCAGGGCGTCGACCTCCCCCGTGAGCGCGGCGCGCAGCCCGGTCGCGCGCTCGAGCGCCACGAGCGCCCAGCACCGGTCGCCGGCGTCCCCGCGGGCCAGCACGTGCGCGGCGGCATCCTGCACGTCCCGCGCCGCCGTGTCCGCGACCCGGCCGGGGTGCTCCCGCACGTCCTCGGGCAGGACGTAGGCGCCCGCCGGCAGCCCCGGGTCCGCCGCGAGCACCCGCCGGGCGGACGGGGACCCCAGGAGCTCCTCGACGTCCGCCCGCGCCCGGGCCGCCAGCTCGGCGGGGACGGCACCGGCCGGGGCGGCAACGTCAGGGGCGGCGGCGTCCGCGGCCGTCCCGGTGCGGGCGGCCAGCGCCTCGAAGGCGTAGCCGGCGCGGTCCAGCGCCGACCACAGGACGGCCCCGGGAGCGGTCGTCCCGCCGGGGGCCGGGTCCCCGGCGGCGTCGCACAGGTCGGCGCCGGCCGGAGCCGGGACCTGCGGCGCCGGGCCCTGCGGGACCGCGAGCTGCCGGGCCGCCGTGGCCCGCGAGACCGCCGCCGCGGCGAGCACCCGCGCCAGGGCGGGGTCCTCGGCGGCCAGGGCGTCCCCGGCGAGGGCCGTCGCCGTCGTCCGCAGCACGGCGGACGCCGTGGCGCCCGGTTCCGCGGCGTCCCCGGGGCTGACGCCGCCGGTGCCGCCGGCGGGGGAGGGACGCCCGGCCCGGGCGGCGGCGCTCGTGCGGTCGTCGGGCGCGGGACCGAGGGCCTCGAGCTGCCGGGCCAGGTCGGCGCGCACGTCCGCCCACGCGGCGGCGGGCGCCGGGGCGGGCGCCGCGAGCAGCGCCTCGGTTCCCCGCCACGCCTCGGCGCGCGCGACCTCGTCCGGGGGCACCGGCCGGGCGGAGTCCAGCCACCACGCCCCGGCCGCCCCGGTGGCGAGCAGGACCCCCAGCACCAGCGGGAGCACCCGGGGGACGGGCGTGCGGGGATCGGTCACCGGGGGCTCCTGGGGGACGCGGCGGGGGACGGCGGAGGGCCGCGTTCATCATAGGATCTCCAGGACCGACCCCGACGTCCCGACAGCACGAGGAGACCCCGTGAGCGAGCAGAGCACCCCCGGACCCGACGACCAGCGGCTGGCCGAGCTGATCGGCCCCGCGGTGGAGGAGTCGGGGCTCGTCCTGGAGCACGTCGCCCTGAAGCCCGCCGGCACCGGGCTCGTGCTGCAGGTGCTCGTGGACCTGCCGGAGGACAGCACCGACAGCGTGGACATCGACCGGATCGCCGCGGTCTCCCGGGCCGTGTCCGAGCTCCTCGACCGCACGGACCCCGTGCCGGGCTCGACCTACGAGCTGGAGGTGTCCTCCCCGGGGGCCACGAGGGAGCTCGCGGCCCCGCGGCACTGGCGCCGCTCGATCGGCCGGCTGGTGCGGGTCACCCCGGTGGAGGGCGAGAAGTTCACGGCCCGCCTGCTCGAGGTCGGCCAGGACGGCGTGGTCCTGCAGCGCAGCCACCAGGTGAAGAAGGGGATGCCGGCCCGGCTGCTCGACCCGGAGCGCTGGGCCTTCGAGGCCGTGCGCCGGGCCAGGGTGGAGGTCGAGTTCACGGACTGACGGACCCGGCCACACTCGGCACGAGTGTAAGATGTGCCGTTGACGCCGCGGCGCCCACCGGCGCCGCGGTCCGCAGTGCGACGACAACCGAGTGCGACGACGAGTGCGCGAGCACGACCCGTGGCGGCGCCCCGTCATCCCCGACGGTGCGCTGCGCCGTCCCCGGGGCCGTCAGGTGAGGAAGGCCGGACATGGACATCGATATGAGCACCCTCCGACTGCTGGAGCGTGAGCGCGACATCCCCGTGGACCTGCTCATCCCCACCATCGAGCAGGCCCTCCTGCTGGCGTACCACAAGACCGCCGGCGCGCTGCCGGGAGCGCGCGCCGAGATCGAGCGCCGGACCGGCCACGTCACCATCTGGGCCCCCGAGCTGGACGAGGACGGCGAGGCGGTCGGGGAGTTCGACGACACCCCGGCCGGCTTCGGGCGGATCGCCGCCTCCACGGCCCGCCAGGTCATCCTCCAGCGGCTGCGCGACGTCGAGGACGACGCCGTCCTGGGCCACTTCAAGGGCCGGGAGGGAGAGATCGTCTCCGGGCAGATCCAGCAGGGGCACAACCCCCACATGGTCCAGGTCGACCTCGGCACCGTGGAGGGCGTGCTGCCCCCGCACGAGCAGGCCCCCGGCGAGAAGTACCCGCACGGCGCGCGCATCCGCGCCTTCGTCGTGGAGGTCAAGCGCGGCATGAAGGGCCCGTCCATCACGCTGTCCCGGTCCCACCCGGACCTGGTGCGCCGCCTGTTCGAGATGGAGGTGCCGGAGATCGCCGACGGCTCCGTGGAGATCATGGCGATCGCCCGCGAGGCCGGCCACCGCACCAAGATCGCCGTGCGCGCCACCCAGTCCGGGATCAACGCCAAGGGCGCCTGCATCGGGGAGATGGGCTCCCGCGTGCGCGCCGTGATGAACGAGCTGCACGACGAGAAGATCGACATCGTCGACTGGTCGGACGATCCCGCCCGCTGCATCGCCAACGCCCTGTCCCCGGCCAAGGTGTCCCGGGTGAGCGTGCTCGACGAGCGGGCCCGCTCGTCCCGCGCCGTGGTCCCCGACACCCAGCTGTCCCTGGCCATCGGCAAGGAGGGCCAGAACGCCCGCCTGGCCGCCAAGCTCACGGGCTGGAAGATCGACATCGTGCCCGAGTCGAAGGCCGCCGAGCGCCGCTGAGCCGCGCCGCGGCGGGACCGGCGCCCCCGCCCCGGGGCGGTCCCGGGATCCCGCGCGCCCCCGGTTTCGGCCCAGGGCGGTCCCCGGGATAGACTGGACAGCGGTCAGATCGTTGGTGGTCCCTGTCCGGCGCCCGCTCCCGGCCCGCACGGGACGTCCCCGACGTCCCGGCGCGAGACGAGGAGTACCGAGCGAGTGAGTGCAGACTCCCGTCGCACGTGCATCGGATGCCGGACCACCGAACACCCTGACCAGCTCGTACGTGTGGTGACCGAACCGACCGACAGCGGCCTCCGGGCCGTGGTCGACCGGGACGGCCGCCTCGGCGGTCGCGGAGCCTGGCTCCACCCCTCCCACGAGTGCCTGGACTCGGCCTTGCGCCGGCGCGCCTTCCGGCGCGCGTTCCGGGCGGTCGTGGACACGGAGGCGGTCGCCCCCGCACTGGACGCTCTGCTGTCCACGGGGGCAGCCCCGGCGACCGGACGCACGAGTGCCGACCACAGCCGTCCCCGGACGGCAGCCCGCGCGGTCCGACCGGACCGGTGACCACGTCCGTTCGCGGGTGAAGAACTGGAAAGCGAGTCAGAGAACCGATGGAAAACCGATGAGTGCCCAGCGATGAGTGCTTCGTTGTGCTCTGCCAACGGCCTCCCGCGACCCCGCGCCGTCCTCGACGGCCGATGCTCCGGGAGCCTCAACGGAAAATAAGTGGTTCGTGCCTGTTTCGGTGCGGACCGAGACAGGAGAGAAGTGGCCAAGCCCCGCGTTCACGAGCTCGCGAAAGAGCTCGGAATAACGTCCAAGGAAGCGATTTCCACGCTTCAGACCCTGGGTGAGTTCGTCCGAGGCGCGTCCTCGACCGTCGAGCCGCCCGTCGCCAAGAAGCTGCGCTCCGCCCTCGCCGGCCGGGCGGAGAAGTCCGCCCCGGCGGCCCCGGCGCCCGCCGGCAAGCCCGCGTCCAAGCCCGGCGCCTCGTCCCGGCCCGGCACCTCCGCGCCCGCCCCGGGCCCGGCGGCCGCCAAGCCCGCCGAGAAGGCGCCGGAGCGCGCGCCCGAGAAGGCCGCCGAGCAGCGGCCGGCCGAGAAGGCGCCCGAGCAGCGCTCCGCCGAGCCGTCCTCGACCCCGGAGCGGTCCGCGCCGCAGCGCCCGGCGGCCCCGGGCGCCAGGACCCCCGCCCCGGGCCCGCGCCCGGGCAACAACCCGTTCGCCAGCCAGCAGGGCATGGGCCGCAGCGGAGCGCCCCGTCCGGGCTCGGCCGCGCCGCGTCCCGGTGGCACCGCGCCCCGTCCGGGCTCGGCCGCGCCGCGCCCCGGTGCTCCCCGCCCGGCGGGTCCGCGTCCGGGCAACAACCCGTTCGCCGCCCAGCAGGGCATGCGCTCGGGCCGTCCCGAGCGCCAGGGCGGACCGCGTCCCCAGGGCCAGGGTCAGGGCGGTCCCCGTCCGCAGGGCCAGGGTCAGGGCGGTCCCCGTCCGCAGGGCCAGGGCGGCCCGCGTCCCCAGGGCGGTCCCCGCCCCGGCGGCGCACGCCCCAGCCCGAACATGATGCCCGGGCACACCACCGGCGTGGCCCCGATCGGCTCCCGGCCGGCCGGCGGCGGCGCAGGTCCCCGCCGCGGCGGTCCCGGCGGCGGCGGGGGCGGGTTCTCCCGTCCCGGCGGCGGCCCCGGCCGCGGCGGCCGCGGCGGCACCCAGGGCGCCTTCGGGCGCGGCGGTGCCCGCGGCAAGCAGCGCAAGTCGAAGCGGGCGAAGCGCCAGGAGCTCGAGCAGATGAAGGCCCCGTCCGTCGGCGGCGTCTCCGTGCCCCACGGCGACGGCACCACGGTCGTCCGCCTGCGGCGCGGCGCGTCCCTCACGGACTTCGCCGAGAAGATCAACGCGAACCCGGCCTCCCTCGTCACGGTGCTCATCCACCTCGGCGAGATGGCCACGCAGACGCAGTCCCTCGACGAGGAGACCTTCCAGCTGCTGGGCGCGGAGCTCGGGTACCGGATCCAGGTCGTCTCCCCGGAGGACGAGGAGCGCGAGCTCTTCGAGTCCTTCGACATCGACCTGGAGGCCGAGGCCGCGGCCGAGGGCGAGGACGTCCTGGAGGCGCGCCCGCCGGTCGTCACCGTCATGGGCCACGTCGACCACGGCAAGACCCGCCTGCTCGACGCGATCCGCAACACGAAGGTGATCGAGGGGGAGGCCGGTGGCATCACCCAGCACATCGGCGCCTACCAGATCGACACCGAGGTCGACGGCCAGGAGCGGCAGATCACGTTCATCGACACCCCGGGCCACGAGGCGTTCACCGCCATGCGTGCCCGTGGTGCCCAGGTGACGGACATCGCCGTGCTCGTGGTCGCCGCGGACGACGGCGTCATGCCGCAGACGGTCGAGGCGCTCAACCACGCGCAGGCCGCCGGCGTGCCGATCGTGGTCGCGGTGAACAAGATCGACAAGCCCGACGCGAACCCGGAGAAGATCCGCGGCCAGCTCACCGAGTACGGCCTGGTCCCCGAGGAGTACGGCGGCGACACCATGTTCGTCGACGTCTCCGCGCGCCAGAACCTCAACATCGACGACCTGCTGGACGCGATCGTGCTGACCGCGGACGGCGCGCTCGAGCTCTCGGCGAACCCGAACAAGGACGCCCGCGGCGTGGCCATCGAGGCGAACCTGGACAAGGGCCGCGGTGCGGTCTCGACCGTGCTCGTCCAGTCCGGCACGCTGCACGTCGGCGACGCGATCGTCGCCGGTGCCGCGTACGGCCGGGTGCGCGCCATGTTCGACGAGAACGGGCAGTCCGTCGAGGAGGCGGGTCCCTCGCGTCCCGTGCAGGTGCTGGGCCTCGACTCCGTGCCCCGGGCGGGCGACACGTTCCTCTCCACCCCGGAGGAGCGCACCGCACGCCAGATCGCCGAGAAGCGCCAGGCGGCGGACCGCAACGCCCTGCTCGCCAAGCGCCGCAAGCGGATCACGCTCGAGTCCTTCGACGAGGCCGTGGCCGCCGGCAAGATCGACACGCTCAACCTCATCATCAAGGGCGACGTGTCCGGTGCCGTGGAGGCGCTCGAGGACTCGCTGCTCAAGATCGACGTGGGCGAGGAGGTCCAGCTGCGGGTCATCCACCGCGGCGTCGGCGCGATCACCCAGAACGACGTCAACCTGGCGACCGTGGACAACGCGATCATCATCGGCTTCAACGTCCGTCCCGCCGAGCGCGTGACGGAGCTGGCCGACCGCGAGGGCGTCGAGATGAAGTTCTACTCGGTGATCTACAACGCCATCGACGAGGTCGAGAGCGCGCTCAAGGGCATGCTCAAGCCGGAGTACGAGGAGGTGGAGCTCGGCACCGCCGAGATCCGCGAGGTGTACCGCTCCTCCAAGTGGGGCAACATCGCCGGTGCCTACATCACCAAGGGCACCATCCGACGCAACTCCAAGGCCCGGCTCGTCCGGGACGGCAGCGTCGTGGCGGACAACCTCACCATCGACTCGCTGCGCCGGTTCAAGGACGACGCGACCGAGGTCCGCGAGGGCTACGAGTGCGGTATCGGGCTCGGCTCCTTCAACGACATCCACGAGGGCGACCTCATCGAGACGTGGGAGATGCGCGAGAAGCCGCGCGCCTGACCCGTCCCGAGTCCCGCGCCCCGCGCGCGGGACACCCGCGGCGGCACGGGCGGGCCCAGCGCCCGCCCGTNCGACATCCACGAGGGCGACCTCATCGAGACGTGGGAGATGCGCGAGAAGCCGCGCGCCTGACCCGTCCCGAGTCCCGCGCCCCGCGCGCGGGACACCCGCGGCGGCACGGGCGGGCCCAGCGCCCGCCCGTGCCGCCGCCCCCGTTCCAGCACCGTTCCCCGCCTCGTCGCCAGCACCGCGCCGAGCACCGCACCGCCCCGACCCGAGGAGCATCCACCATGGCTGACGCAGCACGCGCCGCCCGACTCGCCGACCGGATCAAGGTCGTCGTGGCCCAGGCGCTCGAGCGCCGGGTCAAGGACCCCCGGCTGGGCTTCGTGACCATCACGGACGCCCGCGTCACCAACGACCTCCAGCACGCCACCCTGTACTACACGGTGTTCGGCACCGCGGAGGAGCAGCAGAACACCCGGGCGGCCCTCGAGTCCGCCAAGGGCGTCCTGCGGAGCGAGGTGGGACGGAACATCACGGCCCGCCTGACGCCCACCCTGACCTTCGTCCCGGACGAGATCCCGGTCAACGCCTCCCACCTCGAGGAGGTGCTGCGCGCGGCCAAGGAGAAGGACGCCGAGGTTGCCGCCCAGGCCGCCGGGGCCAGCTGGGCCGCCGGCGAGGACCCCTACCGGAAGCCGGCCGAGGAGGACGACGAGTCCTCCCGGGACCGCTGAGCAGGCGGGGGCACCGGGGAAGTGACCCGCACGAAGCCTGACGTCCCGAGTCCGGACCCGTCCCTGCCGACGCCGTCCGGGCTCGTGGTCGTGGACAAGCCCGCCGGCTGGACCAGCCACGACGTCGTCGCCCGCGCCCGCCGCCTCGCGGGCACCCGCAAGGTGGGCCACGCCGGCACCCTGGACCCCATGGCCACGGGCGTGCTGGTGCTCGGCGTCGACCGGGCCACCCGCCTCCTGACCTGGGTGGTGGGCCGGGACAAGACGTACGCCGCGACGATCCGGCTGGGCCTGACCACCGTGACCGACGACGCCGAGGGGGAGGTCGTCGACGTCGCCGCCCCCGGGGCCGTGGCGGCGGTGGACGAGGACGCGGTGGCGGCCGGCGTCGCCCGGCTCACCGGGGACCTCCAGCAGGTCCCCGCGAAGGTCAGCGCGATCAAGGTCGAGGGCCGCCGCGCCTACGCCCAGGTCCGCGCCGGGCAGGACGTGGAGCTCGCCGCGCGCCCCGTCACCGTCTCCGAGTTCGCCGTGCACCGGCTCGTGCGCACCGCCGACGACGCCGGGCGGGAGGTCCTCGACGTCGACGTCACCGTGACCTGCAGCTCGGGCACCTACGTCCGGGCCCTGGCCCGGGACCTCGGCGCCGACCTCGGGGTGGGCGGTCACCTGACCGCGCTGCGCCGCACCCGGGTGGGCGCGTGGACCCTCGAGGACGCGTCCACCCTGGAGGAGCTCGCCGCGGAGGTGGCCGCCGGCCGCCCGCTGCCCGTGACGAGCCTGGAGGAGGCCGCCGCCGGACTGTTCCCCGTCCGCCGGCTGACCGCCGCCGAGGCCCAGGACGTCGCCCACGGCCGCCGGATCGGTCCCAGCGCCGCCGACGGCGGCGGGAACCACGGCGGGACCCCGCCGGATCACGACGCCGTCACCGCCGGCTTCGCCCCCGACGGGCGTCTCGTGGCCCTGCTGTCCGACCGCGGCCACCGCGGCGAGCGCACCGCCAAGCCCGTGCTCGTCTTCCTGCCCGGGGAGCGGTTCCCCGTGCCGCCCGGGACCCCCCGGGAGGAGCGCTGATGCTGTGGGGCTACGACGGCTGGTTCTGGGCCGCGGTCCTGCTGGGCGCCTTGTCCTTCCTGGTGTGCGCCGTGCAGGCCGCACGCGGGCGGCGGCCCGACGACTGGACCCAGGGCTCCGTGCTGCTGCTCGAGGCGTTCCTGCTCGTCTACGCCGTGGGCACGGTCGTCATGCACGTGCGGGGGCCCGGGCCCACCGGATCGGCCCTCGAGTACTGGGGCTACCTGCTGACCGCCCTGCTCATCCCGGCGGGAACCTTCGTGTGGTCCCTCGTGGAGCGCTCGAGCTGGTCCAACTGGGTGCTCGCGGCCGCGGGGCCGGTGGTGGCCATCATGGTCTACCGCATGAACTACATCTGGTACTACCAGTGAGCCCCGGACCCCGGACCGGCTCCCGGCCCATCACGACCCCGCAGGAGAGGCCCCGATGACGCACGACCGCCCGCAGGACGGCCCCACCCGGCTGCAGCGGCGCTTCGGGCCCCGCGCCGCCCCGGCGCGCGGCGACCGCAAGTCCTCGGGCTTCGGCCGGCTGGTCGTCGTGGTCTACGCGGTCTTCTCCCTCTCCGCCGGTGTCCGCTCGCTCTACCAGATCGCGACGGACTTCCAGGCCGCGCCGCTGCCGTACCTGCTCTCCGCGTTCGCCGCGGCCGTCTACGTGGTGGCCACCGTGGCCCTCGCCCGGCCCGGCCCTCGCTGGCACCGGCTGGCCACGTCCGCCGTGGCCGTGGAGCTGCTGGGCGTGCTCGGCGTGGGCCTGCTCTCGGTGCTCGTCCCGGAGCTGTTCCCCGAGGCGAGCGTGTGGTCCCACTTCGGGCAGGACTACGGCTACGTCCCGCTCGTGCTGCCGGTGGTCGGCCTCGCCTGGCTCCGCCGGTCCCGGCCCCGGGGCGGGCGGGCACCCGCCTGAGCGCCCGTCCGTCCCGCGCGGCGCACCGGCACGCACCGGGTAGGCTCGGTCGCGGGCCGGAGCGCCCCGTGCCGCACGCCTCCCGAAAGGACCCCCGCCGATGCCCGTACGCCCCGACGGCGCCGAGGACTACGACGTCCCCGTCCTCACCGACGGCACCGTGGTGCTGCGCCGGCTCGAGGAGCGTGACGTCCCGCAGCTGGCCCGCAACTGCGCGGACCCCGCGGCCGCGGAGTTCACCACCGTGCCCCTGGGCTACACGGAGGCCGATGCGCGCTGGTACGTCGAGGAGTTCGTGCCCGCCGCCTGGCGCGCCGGCCGCGAGTACAACTGGGCGGTCGCCGACGCCCGGACCGACCGGCTGCACGGGACCGTGGGGCTCAACGCCCTGCGCGGGACCACGGCGGACATCGGGCTCAACTTCGGCCCCCACGCCCGCGGCACCGGCGCCGCCGAGGCCGCCTGCCGGCTGCTGCTCGAGCACGCCTTCGGGCCCCTGGGCCTCACCTATGCTTACTGGATGGCGAAGGTCCCCAACTGGGCCAGCCGCAAGCTCGCCTGGAGGCTCGGCTTCCGTTCCCCGGTGCGGATCGACGGGTTCATGGAGCAGCGCGGCGCCTCGGTGGACGCCTGGATCCTGACCCTCGGCGCGGAGGACCCCCGCTCCCCGCAGGCCCCGTGGGACGGCCCGTCGTCCCCGGCCGCCGCCCCCGCGGAGGAGCCCGGCGGCCCGCACCGGCCCGTGCCGCCCCGACCCTGACCTGCCTGTTCCGTTCCTGCGAGGAGAAGCGTGTTCCGCTGGCGAGATCTCTCTGACGTCCCCCCGGGCTTCGGCCCGTCGGTCGTCACCATCGGCAATTTCGACGGTGTCCACCGGGGCCACCAGCGGGTGCTGTCCCAGCTCGTCGACTCCGCCCGCGAGCTGGGCTGGGCCTCGGTGGTCGTGACGTTCGACCCGCACCCCGCGCAGGTGCACCGCCCCGGCAGCCACCCGGGACTGATCATGGGCACCGAGGACAAGCTGGACGCCCTCGAGCGCACCGGCGCGGACGCCGCCCTCGTGCTGGAGTACAGCCTGGAGTTCGCGGCCCAGTCCACCGAGCAGTTCGTGCTGGGCACCCTGGTGGGCCCGCTCGGCGCGCGCTGCCTCGTGGTGGGCGAGGACACCCGCCTGGGCAAGGACAACACCGGCAACATCGACACGCTCCGGGAACTGGGGCAGCGCCACGGGTTCGAGGTCCGCGTGGTCGACGACCTGCTCGACCCCCTGCACGAGCAGCACCCGGAGCACGCCCCGGCCGTGACCGCGGCGGGGGAGCGGCGCTGCTCCTCCACGTGGATCCGCGCCTGCCTGCAGGCGGGGGACGTGCGCGCGGCCGCCCGGCTGCTCGGGCGCCACCACCGGATGCGCGGGGAGGTGGTGCACGGGGCCGCCCGCGGGCGGGAGCTCGGCTATCCCACGGCCAACCTGTCCCCGGACGCGGCCGGGTTCGTCCCCGCGGACGGGGTGTACGCCGGGTGGCTGCTCGACGCCCACGGCACCCGCTGGCCCACCGCGATCTCCGTGGGGTCCAACCCGACGTTCGAGAACGTGCCCCGGCAGGTCGAGGCGCACGTCATCGACCGCCCCGAGGAGCGGGTCGAGGACTTCGACCTCTACGGCCAGGAGGTGGTCGTGGAGTTCGTCGCCCGGTTGCGCGGGATGGTCGCCTACGAGGGCGTCGACAAGCTCGTGGCCCAGATGGACGACGACGTCGAGCGCACCCGCGGCATCCTGGCCGCCGAGGCCTGAGCCCCGGCGGCCGGCCGGGCCCCTACATCTCCTCGTGCTCGTTCGGGTCGAACCCCGACCCGCTGATCCCCGTGTGCAGCATCTGCATCCGGTGCATCTGCTCCTCGTCCAGCTCCCAGTCGAAGACGTCGAGGTTCTCGGCCATGCGCCGGGGGTCGGAGCTCTTCGGGATCGGCACGGTGTGCGACTGCAGGTGCCAGCGGAGGACGACCTGGGCCGGGGTGCGGCCGGTCCGCCGGGCGATCCGCGCGATCCACTCGTGCTGGAGCAGATCGGTCTTGCGGCCCAGCGGGGACCAGGCCTGGGTGATGATGCGGTGCTCCGCGTGGAACTCCCGCAGCCGCTCCTGCTGGTACTGCGGGTGCAGCTCCACCTGGTTGACGGCCGGCGTCTCGCCGGTCTCCTCGACCAAGCGCCGGATGTGGGCGGGCGTGAAGTTGGACACCCCCACCGAGCGGACGAGCCCCTCCTGCCGCAGCTCCAGCATCGTCCGCCACGTCTCGACGTACCGGCCGACCGACGGGTTCGGCCAGTGGATGAGGTACAGGTCCACGTGGTCGGTGCCCAGCCGCCGCAGGGAGCCCTCGAGCGAGCGGCGCACGGAGTCCGTGCCGTGGTCCCGGCCCGGCAGCTTGGTGGTGAGGAACAGCTCGTCGCGCGGCACGCCGGCCGCCGCGATCGCGCGCCCCACGCCCGTCTCGTTGCCGTAGTTCACCGCGGTGTCGACCATCCGGTAGCCCAGCATGAGGGCCTCGGCGACGTCGGCCTCGGCCCCGGCGTCGTCCATCGGGTAGGTGCCCAGCCCGATCGCGGGAATGCGCCGGCCGTCCCGCATCGTGTGCGTGCGGTCGGCGACCGCCGGGCCCCGCCCGTCCTTCTCGTCCTTGCTCACGCGCTGCTCCTGCTCGTCTCGTCCTGCTCGTCCACGTGCTGCCGGCCCGGTCCTGGCCGGCCCGGACGGGCCGTGCGCCGGGACCCCGCCGTCGTGTCCCTCCCATCTTGGCCCACCGGCCGGGGGAGGCCCAGCGCAGCGCGCCGCGCCGCCCGGGGGTGGGGCGGCGCGCCCGGGTCCGCTAGACTGGACGGCGGTCCGACTGCAGTCCGTGGTTGTCGGACCCCCGGGGGAGTCCCGGGACCCGGCGACGAGCCCGTCGTCCGGGCCGCACGGTACTGACTCGAACGGAGTTACACGTGGCACTCGACGCCGCCATCAAGCAGGAGATCATCAAGGACTTCGCCACCCACGAGGGCGACACCGGTTCGCCCGAGGTGCAGATCGCGGTCCTGACCCGCCGGATCGCCGATCTGACGGAGCACCTGAAGCAGCACAAGCACGACCACCACACCCGCCGCGGCCTGATGGCCCTGGTCGGTCGCCGTCGCCGCATGCTGACCTACCTGCGCGACACCGACATCACGCGCTACCGCACGCTCATCGAGCGGCTCGGCCTGCGCCGCTAGTCGGCACCCGGCGGCGTCCGCCCGGCAACGGGAGGACGCCGCCGAGCACCGGGCCCGCACGGCACAGCAGCCGGGCGGACCCCCGCACCACCAGAGACAGCACCATCGAACACCAGACGGGGCCACCGCGCCGATCATTCGCGGTCCTCGGTAGTGATCTCCGGACACCGGACGGCCCCCGCGGCCCCGGACCTTCCGTGGATCTCGATCGAAGACCGGGTGACGCGCGGACGGTCCCGCCGACACGAAACGGAGGTGACCCTTGGAGGGTCCCGAGATCCAGTACGCCGAAGCCGTCATCGACAACGGCTCCTACGGAAAGCGCGTCGTGCGCTTCGAGACCGGCCGCCTCGCCAAGCAGGCCGCCGGCTCCACCCTCGTCTCCATCGACGAGGACACCACCATGCTCGCCGCCACCACGGTGGGCAAGTCCCCCCGCCAGGGCTTCGACTTCTTCCCCCTGACGGTCGACGTCGAGGAGCGGATGTACGCGGCCGGGCGCATCCCGGGCTCGTTCTTCCGCCGCGAGGGCCGCCCCTCCACGGACGCGATCCTCACCTGCCGGCTCATCGACCGCCCGCTGCGCCCCGCCTTCGGCAAGGGCATCCGCAACGAGGTGCAGGTCGTCGTCACGATCCTGTCCATGAACCCGGACGAGATCTACAACACCGTGGCGATCAACGCCGCGTCCATGGCCACGACCCTGTCCGGGATGCCCTTCCAGGGTCCCGTGGGCGGCGTGCGCGTGGCGCTCATGGCCGGCGAGAACGGCCAGCACCAGTGGGTGGCCTTCCCGAAGCACTCGCAGCTCGAGAACGCCGTGTTCGACATGGCCGTGGCCGGCCGCGTCGTGACCGGCAAGGACGGCTCCGAGGACGTCGCGATCATGATGGTCGAGGCCGAGGCCACCGACAACTCCTGGAACCTGATCAAGAACAACGGCGCCGTGGCCCCCACCGAGGAGCTCGTGGCCCAGGGCCTCGAGGCCGCCAAGCCCGCCATCAAGGCCCTGTGCGACGCCCAGGCCGACCTCAAGGCCCGCGCCGGCAAGCCCGACATGGACCTGCCCCGCTTCGGCGGCTTCGGCGACGACGTCAAGGAGGCCGTCGCGGCCTCCGTCGGCACCCGGCTCGCCGAGGTGTACTCGATCGCCGACAAGCAGGAGCGCGAGACCGCGACCGACGCGCTGCACCAGGCGACCCTGGCCGAGCTCGCCGGCGAGGACGGGCCCTTCGCCGACCGCAAGGACGAGGTCAACGGCGCCTACCAGGCGCTCACCAAGCAGACCGTGCGCCAGCGCATCCTCACCGAGCAGGTCCGCATCGACGGCCGCGGCCTGACGGACATCCGCCAGCTCACCGCCGAGGTCGAGGTCCTGCCCCGCGTGCACGGCTCCGCGATCTTCGAGCGCGGCGAGACCCAGATCATGGGCGTGACCACGCTGAACATGCTCAAGATGGAGCAGCAGATCGACTCGCTGTCCCCCGTCAAGCACAAGCGCTACGTGCACCACTACAACTTCCCGCCGTACTCCACCGGCGAGACCGGCCGCGTGGGCTCCCCGAAGCGCCGCGAGATCGGCCACGGGGCACTGGCCGAGCGGGCCATCACCCCGGTGCTGCCCTCCCGCGAGGAGTTCCCCTACGCCATCCGCCAGGTCTCCGAGGCGCTGGGCTCCAACGGCTCCACGTCGATGGGCTCCGTCTGCGCCTCCACCCTGTCGCTGCTCAACGCCGGCGTGCCCCTGCGCGCGCCGGTGGCCGGCATCGCCATGGGCCTGGTCTCGGACGAGGTGGACGGGGAGACCCGCTACGCCGCGCTGACCGACATCCTGGGCGCCGAGGACGCGCTGGGCGACATGGACTTCAAGGTGGCGGGCACCTCCGAGTTCGTGACCGCGATCCAGCTCGACACCAAGCTCGACGGAATCCCCTCCTCGGTGCTGGACGCCGCGCTGACCCAGGCCCGCGAGGCCCGGCTGCACATCCTCGGCGTGCTGAACGCGGCCATCGACCAGCCGGACGAGATGAGCGAGTTCGCCCCGCGCGTGATCTCCGTGACCGTCCCCGTCTCCAAGATCGGCGAGGTCATCGGCCCCAAGGGCAAGATGATCAACCAGATCCAGGAGGACACCGGCACCGACATCTCGATCGAGGACGACGGCACCGTCTACATCGGCGCCACCGACGGCCCCTCGGCCGAGGCGGCCCGCGCGGCGATCAACGCGATCGCCAACCCGCAGGTCCCGGAGGTCGGCGAGCGCTACCTGGGCACCGTGGTCAAGACCACGACCTTCGGCGCCTTCGTCTCCCTCACCCCGGGCAAGGACGGCCTGCTGCACATCTCGGAGCTGCGCAAGCTCAACGAGGGCAAGCGCGTCACCGACGTCGAGGACGTCCTCGGCGTGGGCCAGAAGGTCCAGGTGGAGATCACGAAGGTCGACGACCGCGGCAAGCTGTCCCTGGCCCCCGTGGTCGCCGAGGAGCCCAACGTACCCACCGAGGACGACGACGCCACCGAGGCCTGAGCCGGGCCCGTCCCGCGCACAGCACCGCACGAGCACAGAAAGCAGCACAGCTGGATGACGGCAGTCGATCTGCCGCTGGAGGCGGGCGACCGCGGCCCGGGGAGCACCCCCGGCCCGGACGCCCGCCTCTCGGCGGTTCCCCGCAGTTCCCCCTCCGCCGCGGCCGCGGCCCTGACCACGGCCGCCGCGGGGTTCAGCCACACCCTCCACGAGGGCGCCGGCGGCAACGTGGTCCGTCGCACGGTCCTGCCGTGCGGCACCCGGGTGGTCACCGAGCGGATGCCCGCCCAGCGGGCCGTGACGGTCGGCTTCTGGGTCGGCGTCGGCTCCCGCGACGAGCAGCCCGGCCGCCTGGGCTCCACGCACTTCCTCGAGCACCTGCTGTTCAAGGGCACCGAGCGACGCTCGGCGCTGCAGATCGCGGAGGCGTTCGACGAGGTGGGCGGGGAGTCCAACGCCGCCACGGCCAAGGAGCACACGTGCTACTACGCGCGGGTCCTGGCCGAGGACCTGCCGATGTCGATCGACGTCATCACCGACATGGTGACGTCGGCCGCCCTGGACCCGGACGAGCTCGAGCGGGAGCGGGGGGTCATCCTCGAGGAGCTCGCGATGGACAAGGACGACCCCGAGGACGTCGCCTTCGAGGAGTTCACCCAGCGGGTGCTGGGGGCCCACCCCCTCGGCCGGCCCATCGGCGGGACCCCCGAGGAGATCCTCGCGGTGCCCCGTGACGCGGTGGTCGAGCACTACCGCCGCCACTACCGGCCCGAGGGCCTCGTGGTCACGGCCGCCGGCGGCCTCGAGCACGACGTCGTCGTCGCCCTCGTCGCCGAGGCCCTCGAGCGCGCGGGCTGGGACCCGGCCGCCCCGGCGGCCCCCCTCCCGCGGCGCGAGCGCACCCCCGCGCCCCTGGAGCCGGACTGGGGCGAGCACTTCCTGGAGCGGCCCGTGGAGCAGACCAACGTGGTCGTCGGCCGGCCCGGGCTCGTGGCCGGGGACGACCGCCGCTTCGCGATGACCGTGCTCAACGCGGCCCTGGGCGGCGGGATGTCCTCCCGCCTGTTCCAGGAGATCCGCGAGAAGCGCGGCCTGGCCTACAGCACGTTCTCCTTCTCGGGCGCCTACTCGGACGCCGGCTACTTCGGGATGTACGCCGGGTGCCTGCCCGCGCGCACCGACGAGGTCCTGGCGCTCATGGCCGGCGAGCTGGAGACGCTCGCCCGGGACGGCATCGGGGCGGACGAGCTGCGCAAGGTCGTGGGCCAGCTGGGCGGGGGCACCGTGCTCGCCCTCGAGGACACCGGGTCCCGGATGTCCCGGCTGGGCTCCGCGGAGCTGAAGTCCGGGGAGTTCCTCGACATCGACGAGTCCCTGGACCGGGTCCGCTCCGTGACCCCGGAGCAGGTCCGGGAGCTCGCGGGGTGGCTCGCCGAGGGCCCGGTCGTGACCACCATCGTGGCGCCCACCCGCCGCTGACCGCACGCCGCCGCCGGGAGCCGGCGGCGGCGCCGCCCGCCCCGTGACCTAGAGTTGGAGCCATGACCGAGCGCACCGCCCCCGTGACCACCGACGCCCCGCCGTCCGCCCCCGCCGAGCTGCGCGTCGCCGTGCTCGGCGCGCGCGGGCGGATGGGCAGCGAGGCCGTGCAGGCGGTGCGCCGCACCGAGGGCCTCCAGCTCGTCGCCGAGCTCGGCCGGGAGGACTCCCTCCAGGCCCTGGTCGCCGCCGGCGCGGAGGTCGTGGTCGACCTCACGGTCCCCTCCGCCACGGAGGCCAACGTCCGCTTCGCGGTGCAGCACGGCATGCACTGCGTCGTGGGCACCACCGGCTGGGACGCCGAGCGGCTGGACCGGCTCGAGGCGCTGCTGGCCGAGCACCCCGGGGTGGGAGTGCTCGTCGCCCCCAACTTCTCGGTGGGCGCGGTGCTGGCCATGCGCTTCTCCGCGCAGGCCGCCCGGTTCTTCGAGTCCGTCGAGATCGTCGAGCTGCACCACCCGGACAAGGTGGACGCCCCCTCGGGCACCGCAGCCCGCACCGCCGCCCTCGTCGGGCAGGCACGGCGGGCCGCGGGGGTCGCGCCGTCGCCGGACGCCACGGAGCAGGACCCGGGCGGGGCCCGCGGCGCGCTCGTGGAGGACGTCCGGGTGCACTCCGTGCGCCTGCGCGGGCTCGTCGCCCACCAGGAGACGCTGCTGGGCGGCGTCGGCGAGCAGCTCACCATCCGGCACGACTCCTTCGACCGGATCTCCTTCATGACCGGCGTGGTGCTCGGCGTCCGGGAGGTGGGCTCCCACCAGGGGCTCACGCACGGGCTCGAGGGCTACCTCGACCTGGGGCTGTAGCGCCGATGGACTCCATCCGGGCCTGGATCTGGGGCCTGCTCGCGGCGGCCCTGCTGACCCTGTGGCTGCTGCCCGTCCCCGGTGGCTCGAAGCTGTGGATCCTCGCCGTGCTCGTCTTCGCGGGCGTCTTCACGCTCCTGGAGTCCACGAGCAAGGCGAAGCTGCTCGCCGCGGCCATGGTGACGCTGCTCGTCGTCTACCTGGGCCTGAGCCTGCACCGCGCGGTGCTGCTGCTGGGCACGGACGGCTGGATCGCCAAGGCCTTCGGCGTCGCCATGCTGGTGCTCCCGGCCGTGGGCGTGTGGGCGCTCGTGCGCGAGATCCTGTTCGGGGTCCGGACCGAGCAGCTCGGCCGGACGCTGCACGAGGAGGGCGGGCTGCCGCCCGACGACCTCCCGCGCACCCCCGGCGGGCGCATCGTGCGCGAGGCCGCCGACGAGCGCTTCGGGGCCGTCCGGGCGCAGACCGAGGCGGACCCGGGCGACTGGCGCAACTGGTACCGGCTCTCCCTGGCCTACGCGGCCGCCGGGGACCGGACCCGCGCCCGCTCCGCGATGCGCGACGCCGTGGCCCTCTCCCGCGGGCGCACCCCCCGCAACGTGGAGCCCGCCGACCCCCCGGGCGAGGGCCGGGCCTGACCGTGGTGGCGAGCCCCCGCCGCCCGCCCGCCGGTGCCCCCGCCGCGGAGGCGGTAACCTGGCACCCATGACTGCCAACGCCTCGCCCTCCTCCGCCGACCTCCCCGCGACCCGGTCCGAGCCCCTGTTCGGGACGCTGCTCACCGCGATGATCACCGTCTTCGCCGCGGACGGGTCCGTGGACCTGGACGCCACCGCGGCCATGGCCGTCCAGCTCGTCGACGACGGCTGCGACGGCCTCGTGGTGTGCGGCACCACGGGGGAGTACTCCACCATGACCGACGAGGAGAACCTCTCCGTGTTCCGCGCGGTCAAGGAGGCCGTCGGCTCCCGCGTGCCGCTGCTCGCGGGCACCGGCTCCAACGACACCGAGCACTCCCGCTACCTCTCCCGCGCGGCCGAGAAGCTCGGCATGGACGGGCTGCTCATCGTCACCCCGTACTACAACAAGCCCTCCCAGGCCGGTGTCGAGGCCCACTTCCGCAGCCTCGCGGACTCCGTGGACCTGCCGATCATGCTCTACGACATCCCCGGCCGCGCCGGCATCCCGATCGCGACCGAGACCCTCATCTCCCTGGCCGGGCACCCCAACATCGTGGCCGTCAAGGACGCCAAGGCGGACCTGGTCGCCGCGACCCGGGTGCTGGCCGAGACCGACCTGCTCTACTACTCGGGCGACGACGGCCTGACCCTGCCCTGGATGGCCATCGGCGCCGCCGGGCTCATCGGCGTCACCACCCACGTGGCCACCGCCCGGTACCGCGAGCTCGTCGACGCGGTCCGTGCCCAGGACCTCGCCGCGGCCCGGCGGATCAACGCCGAGCTCGAGCCCGTCGTCCGCGCCACGATGACCCGCGCCCCCGGCGCCGTCGCGGCGAAGACGATCCTCATGTGGCAGGGCCGGCTGCCGCACAACACCGTGCGGCTCCCGCACGTCCCGCCCACGGAGGCCGAGGCCGCCCTGATCCGCGCGGACCTGCGGGGCTCGGTCGTCGCCGACACCCTCCTCGAGACCATCGACTGACGAAAGGGGTCCCATGACCCAGTGGCACACCGACCTGGCGGCTCCCCCCGCCCTCGGCAAGGACGTCCTGCGCGTCGTCCCGCTGGGCGGGCTGGGCGAGGTCGGACGGAACATGACGGTGTTCGAGATCAACGGGCAGCTGCTCGTGGTCGACTGCGGCGTGCTCTTCCCCGAGGAGACCCAGCCGGGCGTGGACCTCATCCTCCCGGACCTCAACCACATCGTCGACCGGCTCGACGACGTCGTGGCCGTGGTGCTGACCCACGGCCACGAGGACCACATCGGCGCCGTCCCGTACCTGCTGAAGCGCCGCCCCGACATCCCCGTGATCGGCTCCCGGCTGACGCTCGCGCTCATCGAGGCGAAGCTCCAGGAGCACCGGATCAAGCCCTACACCATGGCGGTGCGGGAGGGGCAGGTCGAGCGGCTCGGCGAGTTCGAGTGCGAGTTCGTGGCCGTCAACCACTCGATCCCGGACGCCCTCGCGGTGTTCCTGCGCACGAAGGCCGGCACCGTCCTGCACACGGGCGACTTCAAGATGGACCAGCTGCCGCTCGACGGCCGGATCACCGACCTGCGCCACTTCGCCCGGCTGGGGGAGGAGGGCGTGGACCTGTTCCTCACCGACTCCACCAACGCCGAGGTCCCCGGGTTCACCCCCACGGAGAAGCACATCGGCCCCGTCCTCGCGGACGTGATCGGGCGCGCCCCGAAGCGCGTGGTCGTGGCGTCCTTCTCGTCGCACGTCCACCGCGTGCAGCAGGTGCTGGACGCCGCCGCCGAGCACGGGCGCAAGGTCGCGTTCATGGGCCGGTCCATGGTGCGCAACATGACCATCGCCGAGAAGCTGGGCTACCTGGAGGTCCCGCCGAACACCCTGATCGACCAGAAGCGGATCGACGAGCACGCGGACTCGGAGCTGGTCATCATGTGCACCGGGTCGCAGGGGGAGCCGATGGCCGCGCTGTCCCGGATGGCCAACGGCGACCACAAGGTCCAGCTCACCGAGGGCGACACCGTGATCCTCGCGTCCTCGCTCATCCCCGGCAACGAGAACTCGGTCTTCCGGATCATCAACGGGCTCATGCGGCTGGGCGCCACCGTGGTCCACAAGGGCACCGCCAGGGTGCACGTCTCCGGGCACGCCGCAGCGGGCGAGCTGCTGTACTGCTACAACATCGTGGAGCCCGGCTACGTCATGCCGGTGCACGGCGAGGTCCGCCACCTCATCGCCAACGGCAAGCTCGCCGAGGAGACCGGCGTGCCCACCGACCACGTGCTCCTGGCCGAGGGCGGCACCGTGGTGGACATGGCCGACGGCGAGGCGCGGATCACCGGCCAGGTCGAGTGCGGCTACGTCTACGTGGACGGCTCCTCCGTGGGCACGATCACCGACGCCGACCTCAAGGACCGGCTCGTGCTGGCCGAGGAGGGCTTCATCTCCGTCATCACCGTGGTGAACCGGGACACCGGCAAGGTCGTCACCGGCCCGGACGTGCACGCCCGCGGCGTGGCCGAGGACGACAGCGTGTTCGACGAGATCAAGCCGAGGATCACCGCCGCGCTCGAGGACGCCATCAACCACTCGGGCAAGAACCACACCACCCAGCAGCTCCAGCAGGTGGTGCGCCGCACCATCGGCTCCTGGGTCAGCCGCCGGCTGCGCCGCAAGCCCATGATCGTCCCGGTCGTCATCGAGGCCTGAGCCCCCGGTCCCTCCCCCCCCGTGCGGCACCGCTGACGGGGGGAGGCCGTGGTCTACCCTGGGAGCATGGCGACTCGTACTTCCCCCGCCCGCAAGGGCGCCTCGACGTCGCGTGGCAAGAACAGCACGTCTTCTGCGCGGTCGTCGGGATCCAGCCGGTCCACCTCCACCCGCCGTCCGTCGACCGCCGGACGGGGCTCCGCGGCGCCCGCCGCGAGCTCCCCGCGGGTGCTGCACGGCACGGGCGCCGCCCTGGCCTGGTGCGCCCGCGCCGTCGGAGGCGTCTGGACGGCCCTCGCCCACGTGGTCGGCGGCGCCGTGCGCCGCATGGGCACCCTGCGCACGGACGTGCCCGCGGAGTCGCTGCGCGACGGCGGCGCCCTCTTCCTGCTGCTGCTGGGCCTGCTCGCCGCGGCCGTCGAGTGGTGGAACCTGCCCGGCGCGTCCGCGCCGTGGCTGGCGGTCCCCGCCGTGGCGGTGCACGAGGTCCTCGCGGGGACCTTCGGCTGGACGGCCCTGGTGCTGCCGCTGCCCCTCGTGGGCTTCGCCCTGCGCCGCTTCCGCCACCCCGAGGACACCTCGGCCAACAACCGCATCGCGATCGGGCTGGGCGCCGCCGTCGTCGCCGGCTCCGGCCTCGCGCACGTGCTCCTGGGGCAGCCGTCCCCGAGCCAGGGCCAGGAGGCGCTCCGGAGCGCCGGCGGCTACGTGGGATTCCTCGCCGCCGACCCGCTGAGCGCCCTCATCACCCCGGTCGGCGCCGGCGCGATCTTCGTCGCGGCCCTGTTCCTGTCCGTGCTCGTGGTCACCGCGACGCCCGTCAACCTCATCCTGCCGCGACTGCGGCAGGGCTACTGGCGGCTCATGGGCCAGGACGGGCCCGTCTCCGCGACCGACGTGTCCGCCGCCCGGCACGACCGCTCCTACCTGGACGAGCACGCCGCGCGCGCCGAGGCGGCCAAGACCCGCCGCGAGAAGCGCCGCGAGCGCAAGGCGGCCGAGGCCGAGCGCCGCGCCCTCGACGGCTACCGCGGGGACGAGGCCTTCGAGCGCGCCGTCGTCGCCGAGGAGGCCGCCGACGGCCAGGCGCCCACCCGCGTCTTCGACGTCGACTCCGCGCGCGCCGCCCGGCAGCGGGCCACCGCGGCGGGAACGGCGGGGGCGGCGGGATCCGCCGAGCCGGCCGCCGCCGCGGAGCAGGGGGGCGACGTCCCCCGGCCGGGGCAGAAGCGGCCCACCCAGGAGCAGCTCGCCGCCCGCCGGCTGCGCCGGGAGCAGGGCCTCGAGCCGGCCGCGGACACCGCCGCGGGCTCCGGCTCCCCTGCGCTGGAGGACGTGGCCGCCGAGCCCACCGGCTCCACGTCCGTCACCGCCCGCACCCACACCCCCGAGTCGCCCATCCCCGCCCGCGCGGAGCAGCTCAAGCTCGAGGGCGACATCGCCTACTCCCTGCCCGCGGCCGGCGCGCTCGTGCAGGGACCGCCGCCCAAGGAGCGCTCCGAGGCCAACGACGCCGTGGTCGCCTCCCTGACGAGCGTGCTGGAGCAGTTCAACGTGGACGCCGTGGTCACCGGCTTCTCCCGCGGGCCCACCGTCACCCGGTACGAGATCGAGCTGGGCTCCGGCACCAAGGTCGAGCGCGTCACGGCGCTGTCCAAGAACATCGCCTACGCCGTGGCCTCCGCGGACGTGCGCATCCTCTCGCCGATCCCCGGCCGGTCCGCGATCGGCATCGAGATCCCGAACACCGACCGCGAGACCGTGTCCCTGGGCGACGTCCTGCGCTCGCACAACGCCCGCAAGACGGAGCACCCCATGGTCATGGGCGTGGGCAAGGACGTCGAGGGCGGCTACGTGGTGGCCAACCTCGCGAAGATGCCGCACCTGCTCGTCGCCGGCGCCACCGGCGCGGGCAAGTCGAGCTTCGTGAACTCGATGATCGTCTCGCTCCTGATGCGCGCCACCCCGGACGAGGTGCGGATGGTCATGGTCGACCCGAAGCGGGTCGAGCTGACCGCCTACGAGGGCGTGCCCCACCTGATCACCCCCATCATCACGAACCCCAAGAAGGCCGCCGAGGCGCTGCAGTGGGTCGTGCGGGAGATGGACGCCCGCTACGACGACCTCTCGCACTACGGGTACAAGCACGTCGACGACTTCAACAAGGCCGTGCGCAACGGCAAGGTCCAGCCCGAGCCCGGCTCGAAGCGCGTGATCCGGCCGTACCCGTACCTGCTCGTGATCGTCGACGAGCTCGCGGACCTGATGATGGTCGCCCCGCGCGACGTCGAGGACGCGATCGTGCGGATCACCCAGCTCGCCCGTGCCGCCGGCATCCACCTGGTGCTCGCCACCCAGCGGCCCTCCGTGGACGTGGTCACCGGTCTGATCAAGGCCAACGTGCCCTCCCGGATGGCGTTCGCGACGTCCTCGGTCACCGACTCCCGCGTGGTCCTGGACCAGCCGGGCGCCGAGAAGCTCATCGGCCAGGGCGACGCCCTGTTCCTGCCCATGGGCGCCTCCAAGCCGATGCGCGTGCAGGGCGCGTGGGTCACCGAGTCGGAGATCCACGAGGTCGTCGACCACGTCAAGGGCCAGATGAAGGCGCACTACCGCCAGGACGTGGTGCAGGAGGCCCCCAAGAAGACCATCGACGAGGACATCGGGGACGACCTCGACGTCCTCCTGCAGGCCACCGAGCTCGTGGTGACCACGCAGTTCGGGTCCACCTCCATGCTCCAGCGCAAGCTGCGCGTCGGCTTCGCCAAGGCCGGCCGGCTCATGGACCTGTTGGAGTCCCGCGGCGTCGTCGGGCCCTCCGAGGGGTCCAAGGCGCGGGACGTGCTCGTCAAGCCCGACGACCTCGCCGCGACCCTCGCCGTGCTCCGGGGCGAGGAGCCGCCCGCGCCGCCGGCCGGCGCCGGCGGGTCGGTCGACTACGGCGAGGACCCGGTCGAGGCCTCGCTGGCCCGGACCGCGACCGACCACGGCGACGGCGCCGAGGACCCCGAGGAGTCCGAGGACGCCTGGCAGCTGACCGGCCGCTGAGCCGACCCCGTCCCACCCACCAGGAAGCGAGCACCAGATGAGCCCCGCGGACCCGGCGTCCAACCTCAACCTGCCGAACGCGCTGACCGCCCTGCGCATCGTGCTGGTGCCCTTCTTCGTGTGGTTCCTGTGGGTGGGAGGCACCCAGGGGGAGGACTCCCTGGGCATGCGGTGGGCCGCCCTGGCGGTCTTCGCGGTCGCCATGTACACGGACAAGCTCGACGGCGACATCGCCCGGGCCCGCGGGCTGATCACCAGCTTCGGCAAGATCGCCGACCCCATCGCCGACAAGCTGCTGACCGGCGCCGCGTTCGTGGTGCTCTCGATGCTCGGCGAGCTGTGGTGGTGGGTGACCGTGGTGATCCTCGTCCGCGAGTGGGGGATCACGCTCCTGCGCTTCGTCGTCATCCGCTACGGCGTCATGGCCGCCTCGAAGGGCGGCAAGCTCAAGACCGTCCTGCAGACCGTGGCGCTCCTGCTCCTGCTGCTCCCGCTGGTGCCCCTGGTGGGCGCGTGGTGGCCGTGGCTGGGCTGGATCGCGATGGGGGCGGCCCTCGTGGTCACGGTCGTGACGGGCGTGGACTACGTGGTCAAGGCGGTCCAGCTGCGCCGCCGGGCGCTGGCCGGGCGGAACGCGGCGTGACGGAGCCGCAGCCGGCCGCCCGGGCGCTCGTCGAGGAGGCCGTCCGCCGGGCGCTGACGGTCGCGACCGCGGAGTCCCTCACCGGGGGAGCGCTGGCCGCCGCCGTCGTCGACGTCCCCGGGGCCTCGGCCTGCTTCGAGGGCGCGGTCGTCTCCTACTCCAACCGGGTCAAGACCGAGGTCCTCGGCGTGCCGGCCCGGCTGCTCGCCGAGCGGGGCTCCGTCGACCCCGAGGTCGCGGTCGCCATGGCGGAGGGCGCCCGCCGCCGCCTCGGCACGGACTGGGCCGTCTCCACCACGGGCGCCGCCGGCCCCGAGCCGCACGACGGCAAGCCGGTGGGCACGGTCTACGTGGGCGTCGCCGGACCGGGCGGGTCCACCGTCCACGAGCTGGCCGCGGCGGGGGGCCGGGCGGAGATCCGGGCGGCCGCCGTGCGCGCCGCCCTCGAGCGGCTCACGGCGGCCCTGGTGCTCCCAGCCAACTCACAGTGAAAAACCGCCTCGTGCGGGGAAGAATGGAACCGTCAGCGGGGTTAGCAATGATCGCAGGCTCGAGTTGAGCCGATCGAAGTCAAGATGTCGACCGGCCGGCGCCGAGGCACCGCCCGCAGCAGGCGGTGAAGCTGCCGCACACACGAGGAGACGAGCGATTCACATGACCAAGCAACCCGTGTCCGTCAATGGCGTCGTCCGTTGGAAGGACGTGGGCCTCGACGAGGACGACAGCACCGAGACGAAGGACATGAAGATGGGTGTACTCCGCCAGGAGATCGGTGAGGTCCTGCGCAGCGTCCGCCAGCGCCAGGGACGCACCCTCCGAGAGGTCTCGCACAGCGCCCGCGTCTCCCTCGGCTACCTCAGCGAGGTGGAGCGCGGACAGAAGGAGGCCTCCTCCGAGCTGCTCGCGTCGATCTGCGCCGCGCTCGACATCCCGATGTCCCAGATGCTGCGCGAGGTCGCGGACCGGCTGGCCTACGCCGAGGGCCTCCTGGTCCCGGACACCGTGCCCAGCGACCTCACCGAGCAGTACTCGCGGGAGTTCGGCCGGGTCAACGGCGGCGAGGCCGCCGCGGCCGGCGCCCGCTGATCCGCCCGGGCGGCCCGCCGCCCGCCCACGACGTCCCGGAGGGCTCGTCGGTCCCAGGACCGCCGGGCCCTCCGGCCTGTGCCGGCCCCGCCGCCCGGATGGCAGGATGGACGGGCACGACCCCCGGCCGGCAGCACGACGAAGGAGGACGCGGATGAGGCTGAGCAGCTTCTGGCAGCTCATGGCCGACGAGTTCGGCGCGGGCTACAGCAGGGTCCTGGCCCGGGACCTGGTGCTCGGGGAGCTCGAGCACCGCACGGCCGCCGAGGCCATCGAGGCCGGCGTCGACCCGCGGACCGTGTGGTTCGCCCTCTGCCGGGCCCAGGACGTCCCCGAGTCCCGCTGGTGGGGCGTGGACCGCCCGCCCCGGGACTGACACCCGCCGGGCTCCCGGCGCGCCCGTGGACCCGCGACCGCTTCGAAGGTATATTCGAAGCAGCGGGTCGCGGACTGCACAGCCCGGTCCGTCCCGGGAGAGTGGTTCCCGCTCCTCCCCAGGCCCCGCGCGAAGCCTTACGGTGTCCGACCACGGCGATACCGTGGAACACGAAAAGACCAGCAGCAACGGTTCCGGCCGCACCGGCGGAACCCCCCGAACACGAGGTGGACCATGGCAGCCAAGGGCAGCAACAAGCAGAGCGCCGACCAGCAGTTCGGCAGCGACCGCGAGAAGGCTCTCGAGACCGTTCTCGCGCAGATCGACAAGAACTACGGCAAGGGCTCGGTCATGCGCCTGGGCGACCGTCCGGCGACCAAGATCGAGACCATCCCCACCGGGTCCATCGCGATGGACGTCGCGCTGGGCATCGGCGGGTTCCCGCGCGGGCGCGTCGTGGAGATCTACGGCCCGGAGTCCTCCGGCAAGACGACCGTGGCCCTGCACGCGGTCGCCAACGTCCAGAAGGCCGGCGGGATCGCCGCCTTCATCGACGCCGAGCACGCCCTCGACCCCTCCTACGCCGAGAAGCTCGGCGTGGACACCGACAGCCTGCTGGTCTCGCAGCCGGACACCGGTGAGCAGGCCCTGGAGATCATGGACATGCTCGTCGGCTCCGGATCCATCGACATCATCGTCATCGACTCGGTGGCGGCCCTGGTGCCCAAGGCCGAGATCGAGGGCGAGATGGGCGACAGCCACGTGGGCCTGCAGGCCCGCCTGATGAGCCAGGCGCTGCGCAAGATCACCGGCCGGCTCTCCCACTCGAACACCACCGCGATCTTCATCAACCAGCTGCGCGAGAAGATCGGGGTGTTCTTCGGCAGCCCCGAGACCACCACCGGTGGCAAGGCGCTGAAGTTCTACGCCTCGGTCCGCGTGGACGTGCGCCGCATCGAGACCCTCAAGGACGGGGCCAACCCGGTGGGCAACCGGACCCGCGCCAAGATCGTCAAGAACAAGATGGCGCCGCCCTTCAAGCAGGCCGAGTTCGACATCCTCTACGGGGAGGGCATCTCCACCGAGGGCGGGCTCATCGACATGGGCGTGGAGCACGGCATCGTCAAGAAGTCCGGGGCGTGGTTCACCTACGAGGGCGACCAGCTGGGGCAGGGCAAGGAGAACTCGCGCCGGTTCCTCAAGGACAACCCGGAGCTGGCCGAGGAGATCGAGCGCCGGATCCTGGTGAAGCTCGGGGTCGTCGAGGAGCCGGAGACCGCCGAGGAGACCGCGGAGGAGCAGCCCGTGACCGGGCTGCCCACCGAGGTCGCCGGCCCGGCCTTCTGAGCGGGTCCGTGACCGAGAGCCCGTACGACCGCCGGCGCCGCCGGTCCTCCGCCCGCCACCGCGGGCCGGAGGGCCCGGCGGCGTCGTCGTCCCCGGCCCAGGACCCCGAGCCGGACGCCCGGGAGGTGGCCCGGGCGATCGTCCTGCGCCAGCTCACCGCCTCGGCGAAGAGCCGCAAGCAGCTCGAGGACAAGCTCGCCGACCGCAACGTCCCCGAGGACGTTGCCCGGGAGGTGCTGGACCGGTTCGAGGAGGTCGACCTCGTCGACGACGCCCAGTTCGCGGAGCTCTACGTCCGCTCCCGGGCCGGCTCCCGCAAGCTCTCCCGGTCCGCGATCCGGCGGGAGCTGGCCACCCGCGGCGTCACGGGGGAGATCGCCGAGTCGGCGCTCGAGCAGCGCACCGACGAGGACGAGCGGGCGGACGCCGCCGAGCTGGTGCGCCGCAAGCTCCCCGCCGGGGCCGAGCTCACCGACCGCGCCGAGCGGGACAAGGCCGTGCGGCGGCTGGTCGGGATGCTCGGGCGCAAGGGCTACCCGCCCGGGCTGGCCTTCGCCGTGGTGAAGGAGGAGCTCGAGGCGCGCTCCGGTGCCGCGGTCCGGGACGACGAGACGGGCGAGGAACACCCGGAGACCCCGTGACCGGGACCGCCCCGTACAATTGTCCGGTGATGTCGACCCCCGCAGCCCTTTCCCCGGACCCGACCGCGTCCTCCGGCGCGCCCGCCCCGCGCTCCTACGAGGTGCGCACGTTCGGGTGCCAGATGAACGTCCACGACTCCGAGCGGATCACGGGCCTGCTCGAGGCCGCCGGCTACGTCCCCGCCGCCGGCGGCGAGCCGGACCTCGTGGTGTTCAACACGTGCGCCGTGCGCGAGAACGCCGACAACAAGCTCTACGGCAACCTCGGCCAGCTCGTGCCCGCCAAGAAGCGCAACAAGGACCTGCAGATCGCCGTCGGCGGCTGCCTCGCGCAGAAGGACCAGGACACCATCCTCGAGCGGGCGCCGTGGGTGGACGTCGTCTTCGGCACCCACAACATCGGCTCCCTGCCCGCCCTGCTGGAGCGCTCGCGGCACAACGCCGAGGCGCAGCTGGAGATCCTCGACGCCCTCGAGGTGTTCCCCTCGACGCTGCCCACCAAGCGGGACAGCGCCTACTCGGGGTGGGTCTCGATCTCCGTGGGCTGCAACAACACCTGCACGTTCTGCATCGTCCCGTCCCTGCGCGGCAAGGAGAAGGACCGGCGGCCCGGGGAGGTCCTCGCCGAGGTGCAGGCCCTCGTGGACGACGGGGCGGTCGAGGTCACGCTCCTGGGGCAGAACGTGAACTCCTACGGCGTGGAGTTCGGGGACCGCGGGGCGTTCGCCAAGCTGCTGCGGGCGTGCGGGCAGATCGAGGGCCTGGAGCGCGTGCGCTTCACCAGCCCGCACCCGGCCGCGTTCACCGACGACGTCATCGACGCCATGGCGGAGACCCCCAACGTCATGCCGCAGCTGCACATGCCCCTGCAGTCCGGCTCCGACCGGATCCTCAAGGAGATGCGCCGCTCCTACCGCTCGAAGCGGTTCCTCGGGATCCTGGACACGGTCCGCGAGCGCATCCCGGAGGCCGCGATCACCACGGACATCATCGTGGGCTTCCCTGGGGAGACCGAGGAGGACTTCCAGGCCACCCTCGACGTCGTGGCGGCCTCCCGCTTCTCCTCTGCGTACACGTTCCAGTACTCCGTCCGGCCCGGCACCCCCGCGGGGGAGATGGCGGACCAGGTGCCGAAGGCCGTAGTGCAGGAGCGCTTCGAGCGGCTCGTGGCGCTGCAGGACCGGATCGCCGCGGAGGAGAACCGGGCGGTGGTCGGCCGGCAGGTCGAGCTGCTCGTCACCGCGGAGGCCGGCAAGAAGTCCGAGCAGACCCACCGGCTCTCGGGCCGCGCGCGGGACCAGCGGCTCGTCCACTTCTCCGTCCCGGAGGGCGCCGAGGTCCCGCGGCCCGGCGACTTCGTGTCGGTCGTCGTCACCGGCGCCGCCGCCTACCACCTCGTCGCCGACCCCCGGTCCCCGCAGGACTACGCGCTGCGGCGCTCGCGGGCCGGGGACGCCTGGGACCGCCGCCAGGCCGAGTCCTGCGGGGTCCCCGCCGCCCCGGGCGCCGCCGGCCCCGGGCCCGTGAGCCTGGGCATGCCGGGCCTCCCCGTCCGGTGACCCGCTCGGAGCTGCCGGTCGTCGCCGTCGTCGGGCCCACGGGCACCGGCAAGACCGCCCTGGGCGTCGAGCTCGCCCTGCGGCTGGGCGGGGAGGTCGTCAACGCCGACTCCATGCAGTTCTACCGCGGGATGGACATCGGCACCGCCAAGGCGACCGCGGAGGAGCGGCGCGGGGTGCCCCACCACCTCCTCGACGTCCTCGACGTCACCGAGGAGGCCTCGGTCGCGGACTTCCAGCGCGCCGCCCGGACCCGATTCGCAGAAATCCGCGTCCGCGGCCGGGTCCCCGTCCTGGTGGGCGGCTCGGGACTCTACGTGCGCGCGGCCCTGGACGTGCTCGAGCTGCCCGGCACCGACCCCGCGGTGCGGGCCCGGATCGAGGACGAGCTCGCGGCGCGGGGCCCCGGCGCCCTGCGGGAGCGGCTGCGCCAGGTGGATCCGGCGTCCGCCGCCCGGCTGCAGGACGAGCGGCGGCTGGTGCGCGCCCTGGAGGTGTGGGAGCTCACCGGCCGCCCGTTCACGTCCTTCATGCCCCGCCGCGAGCACGTGGAGCCCACGGTGCAGATCGGCCTGGACCTCGAGCGTGCCGCGCTGCACGACCGGCTCGCCCGCCGGGTCGGGGCCATGGTCGAGGCCGGCCTGGAGACCGAGGTGCGCGCCCTGGCGGCCCGCGGGCTGCGCGAGGGGCGCACGGCCTCCCGTGCCCTGGGCTACGGCCAGTTCCTGGACGTGGTGGACGGCCGCGCCACCGTGGCGGAGGCGGTCGAGGCCACCGTGGTGGCCACCCGCCGCTTCGCCCGCCGCCAGCGGACCTGGTTCCGTGCGGACCCCCGGGTGCACTGGCTGGACCCGTCCGCGCCCGGCCTCGCGGAGCGCGCCGCGGACGTCGTCGAACGGGTCGCGGCCGGGGGCTGAACCGCGGACCCGGCCGCGGACCGGCGGCCGGGTCCGCGTATCATGGCCGGGTGACTTCCGCCCAGAGCCCCACCGCCCAGCACGAGGACACCCGCCCCGCCCCGGACACCGCCCCCGGCGCCGACGCCGGCCCCTGGGGGGAGCTCCGGGGCCGCGCCTTCGCCAAGGGCCACGGCACGGGCAACGACTTCGTGCTGCTGACCGACCCGCACGCGGAGCTGGCCCTGGACGCCGAGCTGGTGACCCTGGTGTGCGACCGCCACCGCGGCATCGGGGGGGACGGGCTGATCCGCGCCGTGCGCTCCGAGGCGATCCCCGAGGGGCGGGCCGTCCTCGAGGCGGCGCCGGACGCCGAGTGGTTCATGGACTACCGCAACAACGACGGCTCCGTCGCCGAGATGTGCGGCAACGGGGTGCGGGTCTTCGTCCACTACCTGCTCCAGCGGGGTCTCGCCGCGGTCCCCGAGGGGGACGTGCTGCGCATCGGCACCCGCGCCGGGGTGAAGACCGTGGCCCGCACCGACTCCGGCTACGCCGTGGACATGGGGCCGTGGACCTTCCTCGACGGGGACGCGGCCCGGTCCCGCGGCTCGGACGCCGTCGTGACCGCCGAGGGGCTGAAGGTGCCCCGCCCCGCGCTGTCGATCGGCATGGGCAACCCGCACACCGTCGTGGCGCTCGCGGAGGGGGAGAAGCTCGACCAGCTCGGGCTGCACACTGCTCCCGTCGTGCGCCCGGAGCCCGTGGACGGGACCAACGTCGAGTTCGTGGTCCCCGCCGACGGCGACGACGACGGCGTGGGCCGGGTGCGGATGCGCGTGCACGAGCGCGGCGTGGGCGAGACGCAGTCCTGCGGGACGGGCGCGTGCGCCGCGGCGGCCGCGACGCGCTTCTGGGGCGGCGCCACGGCCCCCGACCAGTGGCTCGTGCAGGTGCCCGGCGGCATCGTCTCCGTGACGTTCGTCCCCGCGCCCGACGGCGCCGAGCACGTGGTGCTGGCCGGACCGGCCGTGCTGGTGGCCGACGGCACCTTCGTCTGAGGCCTGAGGCCTGAGGTTTGTGGGGCGGCCCGGTGCCGGTCGCTCAGTCCCGCCGTTCGACGAGCAGGACCCGGAACCCCTTGTCGGTCGTGTGCCGGGAGACCCGGAAGGCGGCGCCCAGCGCGGTGCCGAGCCACTTCTGCAGCGAGTCCGCCCCGAGGTTCTTCTGCACCACCAGCCACGCCGTGCCGCCCTCGGCCAGCCGCGGCAGCCACTGGAGGAGCAGCTCGTGCAGCTGCTGCTTGCCGATCCGGATGGGCGGATTGGACCAGATGGTGTCGAAGCGCCGCTCCGCGGGCACCTGCTCCGGCAGCAGCGCCTCCACGCCGGTCAGGCCCAGGGCCGCCGCGTTGTCCCGGGTGAGCCCGAGCGAGCGCTCGTTGACGTCCACGGCCGTGACCCGGGCCCCCGGGGCGGCCCCGGCCAGGCTCAGCGCGATCGGGCCCCACCCGCAACCGATGTCCAGGAGCTCCGCCCCGGCGGGGTCGGGAACATTTTCCAGCAGCACGGACGTTCCCTTGTCGAGACCCCGCGGACTGAACACCCCGTTGGAGGTCTGCAGCGAGACCTCCCGCCCCCGCAGCCGCACGGCCACGGACCGCCGCACCTCGGGGACCGAGGGGTCCTCGGAGAAGTAGTGCTCGGTCCCCGGGTTGGGGGTCGCCGGGCCGGCCACGGGATCGGGGGAGTCGGGAGGCGGTGCCATAGCGCCCCATGCTACCGACAGCGCCCGCCCCGCACGCACCGGGAACCGGCGCGGACCCCGCCGGGACGCCCGGCTCCGACGCCGGGATGTCCGGCTCCGCCACTAGAATGTACTGATCAGCATCCCGTCCGAAAGGAACCATGACCCACCCCCGTGAAACCCCTGCCGAGCCCCGCGACGCCGCGGAGCCCGAGAACGGCCTGAGCCGGCAGGACCTGGAGGACGTCGTCGAGCGCGTGCTGTCCCGGGCCCGTGCCCGGGAGCAGGCCGCCGGGCAGGACACCGCCCCCGAGGACGACTCCACCGCGCCGGGCCGGTTCTCCGGCCGGGCCCGGGAGCTGGCCGACGCCGAGGACGGGCACACCGTCCACGACGGCGACCAGCAGGACCTCGAGGAGCGCCGCGCGCTGCGCCGCGTCGCGGGCCTGTCCACCGAGCTCGAGGACGTCACCGAGCTCGAGTACCGCCAGCTGCGCCTGGAGCGCGTGGTGCTGGCCGGGCTGTGGACGGAGGGCACGCTCGCGGAGGCCGAGAACTCCCTGCGCGAACTGGCCGCGCTCGCCGAGACCGCGGGCTCCGAGGTGCTGGACGGCATCGTCCAGCGCCGGCTCAAGCCGGACCCGGCCACGTACCTGGGCTCGGGCAAGGCCAAGGAGCTGCGGGACATCGTCGCCGCGACCGGCGCGGACACCGTCGTCGTCGACTCCGAGCTCGCCCCCTCCCAGCGGCGCGGGCTGGAGGACGTCGTGAAGGTCAAGGTCATCGACCGCACGGGTCTGATCCTCGACATCTTCGCCCAGCACGCCAAGTCCAAGGAGGGCAAGGCCCAGGTCGAGCTCGCCCAGCTCGAGTACCTGCTCCCGCGCCTGCGCGGCTGGGGCGAGTCCCTGTCCCGCCAGGCCGGCGGTCGCGCCGCCGCCGGTGAGGGCATCGGCTCCCGCGGCCCCGGTGAGACCAAGATCGAGCTGGACCGCCGGCGCATCCGCACCCGCATGGCCAAGCTGCGGCGTGAGATCGCCGCGATGAAGCCGGCGCGCGAGACCAAGCGGCTCAACCGCCGCCGCCACTCCGTGCCCTCGGTGGCGATCGCCGGCTACACCAACGCGGGCAAGTCCTCGCTGCTGAACCGGCTCACGGACGCGGGCGTGCTCGTGGAGAACGCCCTGTTCGCCACCCTGGACCCCACGGTCCGCCGCGCGCAGACACCGGACGGCATCGGCTACACGCTCTCGGACACGGTCGGCTTCGTCCGGTCGCTGCCCACGCAGCTCGTCGAGGCGTTCCGCTCCACCCTGGAGGAGGTCGCCGACTCCGACCTCATCCTGCACGTGGTGGACGCCTCCCACCCGGACCCGGAGGGCCAGATCCGCGCGGTGCGCCAGGTCTTCACGGACATCGACGCGCAGAACATCCCCGAGATCATCGCCCTGAACAAGGTGGACGCCGCCGACCCGTTCGTGGTCGAGCGGATCAAGCAGCGCGAGCGCAACGTGGTGGTGGTCTCGGCCCGCACCGGGGAGGGCATCGAGGAGCTGCGGCAGCGGATCAGCGAGTCCATCCCGCGGCCCGAGACGGTGCTGGACCTGCTCGTCCCCTACCAGCGCGGGGACGTGGTCAGCCGGCTGCACGACTGGGACGCGGAGATCCTGCGCACCGAGCACCTGCCCGAGGGCACCCACCTGCTCGTGAAGGTCCGCGAGGACCTCGCGGCCGAGCTCGCGGAGTTCGCCCCCGAGCGCGCTCCCGGCTTCGGCGCCGAGAGCGCCTGAGCGCGTGGCCGCCGCATTCGTGGACGAGTCCGGGCACGACGTCTCGGGCGTGCGCCCGGAGACCCTGCCCGGGGCCAAGGACTCCCTGGCCCTGCTGGACACCGCCGTGACCGCGATGGGCGGGCAGGTCCGGGACGGGCAGCGGCTGATGACCGCCAAGGTGGCCGAGGCCCTGGACCGGGGCCGGCACCTGCTGGTCCAGGCGGGGACCGGCACCGGCAAGTCCCTCGCGTACCTGGCCCCGCTCGTGGAGCACGCCCAGCGCGCGGACAAGCCGGTGGTCGTGGCCACCGCGACGCTCGCGCTGCAGTCGCAGATCGTCGGCCGGGACGTGCCGCGCCTGCTGGCCGCCCTCGAGGGCGAGCTCGAGCGGGACGTGGACGTGGCCCTGCTCAAGGGCCGCAGCAACTACGCGTGCCTGCACAAGATCGAGGGCGGCTACCCGTCCGACGACGAGCCCGGCGCGCTCTTCGCGCTGCCCGACGCCGCCCCGCACCCCGGCCCGCCGCAGCCCGAGGCCGCCGAGAACCCCGGGCGGCTGGGGCAGGAGGTCCAGCGCCTGCGCGAGTGGGCCCGCGAGACCGGGACCGGCGACCGGGACGAGGTGCTCCCCGGGGTCAGCGACCGCGCCTGGCGCCAGGTGTCGGTCACGGCGAAGGAGTGCCTGGGCCGCAGCTGTCCCCTGGTCGAGGACTGCTTCGCGGAGCTCGCCAAGCAGCGGGCCGGTGAGGCCGACATCGTCATCACCAACCACGCCCTGCTCGCGATCAACGCGTTCGAGGGCATCACGGTGCTGCCCGAGCACGACGTCGTGGTCATCGACGAGGCCCACGAGCTCCAGGACCGGGTGACGGGCGCCGTCACCGGACAGCTCTCCGCGGCGATGGTCCGCTCGGCCGCCGCGTCCGCGCGCAAGCACACCTCCGCGAGCCCCGACTCGCTCACCGCCGGGGCCGCCAACCTCGAGGCCGCCCTGATGGGCGCTCCCGCCGAGCTGCTGCACCGCGGCCTCGGGGACGCCCAGGCGGCGGCCGTGGCCCAGATCCGGGACGCCGCCCGCACCGTGATGACCGAGTCCAAGGCCGGTCCCGGGGAGAAGGACGGGGACGCCGGCCGGCAGATGGCCCGCTCCCGGGTGAGCGACGTCCTCGACCTGGCCGAGCGGATCCTCGCCGCCGAGGAGCACCGCGAGGTGCTGTGGATCTCGCGCCAGGGCGGCTGGGAGCCGGGCCGCGGCTACGTGCCCGCGGAGGACACCGACCCGGCGACCCTGCACGTGGCCCCGCTCAGCGTGGCCGGCACCCTGCGGGAGGGGCTCTTCGACGGGCGCACCGTGGTCCTCACCTCCGCCACCCTGTCCGTCGGCTCGTCCTTCGACTCCGCCGCCGGCGCCCTCGGCCTGCGGGGCGAGGGCGCCCCGCGCTGGGAGGGCGTGGACGTCGGCAGCCCGTTCGACTACCCGAAGCAGGGCATCCTCTACCTCGCCAAGCACCTGGAGAAGCCCGGCCGCCGGCTCACGGAGGCCCAGCTGGACGAGATGCTGGCCCTGCTGGAGGCCTCCAGGGGCGGGGCCCTCGGGCTCTTCTCCTCCCGCCGGGCGGCGGAGGAGGCGGCCGAGGCGCTGCGCGGGCGCACCGACCTGCCGATCCTGTGCCAGGGGGAGTCCTCGCTCGCGGGACTCGTCCAGGAGTTCACCGACGACCCGGCCACGAGCCTGTTCGGCACGATGAGCCTGTGGCAGGGCGTCGACGTCCCGGGGGCCTCGTGCCGGCTCGTGATGATCGACCGGATCCCCTTCCCGCGCCCGGACGACCCGCTGGCGAGCGCCCGCAGCCGCGCCGCGGAACGGGCCGGCGGCAACGGGTTCATGTCCGTGTCCGCGACGCACGCGGCCGTGCGGCTCGCCCAGGGGGCCGGGCGGCTCATCCGCGCGGGCGGGGACCGGGGCGTCGTGGCGATCCTGGACTCCCGGATCGCGACCGCCCGCTACGGCGGCTTCCTCCGCGGGTCCCTGCCGCCGCTGTGGACCACCACGGACCGCCAGGTGGTGCTCGGCGCCCTGCAGCGGCTCTCCGTGGGCTGAGCACGTCCCGCTGCCGCCCGGGGGGTCTGCCCGGACCGCGCCGGGCCCGCACGGGGTCCGGACAGCAGGGTGTCCGAACAACAGGGTGTCCGGACGGCGGCCGGCCCGGACGGCAACGGGCCCCCCACCGGCGGCGGAGGGCCCGGGTGCCGGGGCGTGCGGCGGCTCAGAGGCTGCGCAGCACCGAGACGACCTTGCCCATCACGGTGGCGTGGTCGCCGAGGATCGGCTCGTAGCGCGTGTTCTGCGGCAGCAGCCAGGTGTGGCCGTCCCGCTGGCGGAAGGTCTTGACCGTGGCCTCGTCGTCGAGCAGGGCGGCCACGATGTCCCCGTTGTCGGCGGCGCTCTGCCGGCGCACCACCACCCAGTCGCCGTCGCAGATCGCGGCGTCGATCATCGAGTCGCCCTTGACGCGCAGCATGAACAGCTCGCCGTGCCCGACCAGCTGGCGGGGCAGCGCGAGGACGTCCTCCACGGACTGCTCGGCCGTGATCGGCCCGCCGGCGGCGATGTGGCCCACCAGGGGGACCATCGTCACGTCCGCCGAGGTGGACAGCTCGGCCACGGCGTTCTGGGCGGCGGGACGAGCGGTCCGGCCCGCCGGTGCCGCCGGGGCCTCCTCCGACGGCTCGGCGGACTCCGCCCCGGCGGTCCCGCGCAGCTGCAGGGGAGTGAGCACCTCCATGGCCCGCGGGCGCTTGGGGTCGCGGCGCAGATAGCCCAGCTTCTCGAGCTGGGCGAGCTGGTGGGTGACGCTGGAGAGCGAGGCCAGGCCCACGAGGTCCCCGATCTCCCGCATGGACGGCGGATAGCCGTGCTCGGCGATGGAGCGCTGGATGGCCTCGAGGATGGTGCGCTGGCGCACGGTGAGCCCGCGGCTGCGCGAGCGTGCCCCGGGGCGGGCGCCCCGGGCGCGGGGCTCCTCGGGGGTGGGGGGCTGGGCCATGGGAGCGTCGTCCTTTCCCGTCCGGCTGCAGGTGCCGCAGCCGGTCTGCGCGGTCCCGGTTCCGATGTCGGACCCGGGTGGTTCGATGGGTCCCGGTCGGCAGGCGCAGAGGGTCCGCAGCGCGCGCCGGCCGGGGGCCCGGACCTGTCCTCAGCCTAGGCGACACGCCGTGTGTGTTCAAACATATGTACGACCCGCTGTCGACAGCATTCGCAGACACGTGCTAGACATGGGTCATCGGTATTCGAAAGTATGTTCGATCGAATGGAGGCCCGCGAGGGTCGTCGACCGGACCGGTGTTCGAGATCGCCCGCTCCGTGCGGGAACGTCAAGGAGTTCATGTCATGAGTGCCAGTGCCACCCTCACCCCCGTCGTCGCCCGCCGCCGCGAGTCCGCAGGATCCGCCCGGGGGCTCGGCCGTGCGCTCCGGCGGGCCCGTCCCGCCCGCTCCGCGTCCCGCACCCCGCTGACCCTGACCCGCCGCGGCCGCCTGGTGTTCCTGGGGCTGCCCGTCCTGGCCGGCTCCGCCGCCCTGGTGGTGCTCGCCGTGATCTTCCTCGTCCCCTCGACGGCCACGGCCACGAGCGCACCCGTCCCGGGCTCCGGGACCGAGCAGACCACCGTGTTCCCCGGGCAGAGCCTGTGGGAGCTCGCCGTGGTGGCCGACCCGGACCGGGACCCGCGGGAGGTCATGGACGAGATCGTGGAGCTCAACGACCTGGACAGCTCCGTGCTCGTGGCCGGCCAGCTCCTCGAGGTCCCGGCCGCCTGAGCCGCCCGCCCGATCAGCACGCCCCGCTCTGTGCACCCCGATCTGTACGCCCCGATCTGTACGCCCCGGGCGGAGCACTAAACTGTCCGGGTGACGCAGAACCTGGACCGACTCAACGCCCTCCCGCTCCGCGACGACCTGCGCGGCAAGACGCCGTACGGCGCCCCGCAGCTCGACGTCGCCGTGGCGCTCAACACCAACGAGAACACCCATCCGGTCCCGGCGGACGTGCACGCGGCGATCGTCCGGGAGGTCACCGAGGCGGCCTGGACCCTCAACCGGTACCCGGACCGCGAGTTCACCGCCCTGCGCGAGGAGCTCGCCGCGTACCTCGGCCACGGGCTCGGGCCCGGGAACCTGTGGGCGGCCAACGGGTCCAACGAGATCCTGCAGCAGATCCTGCAGGCCTTCGGCGGCCCGGGCCGCACCCTGCTCAGCTTCGTCCCCACCTACTCGATGTACCCGCTGCTGGCCTCCGGCACGCACACCGGCTTCGTCGCCGGGGAGCGGGCGGCGGACTTCGGCCTGTCCGCGGAGTCCGCGGCCGAGCAGGTGCGCCGGCACCGCCCCGACGTGGTCTTCCTCTGCTCGCCCAACAACCCGACCGGCACCGCGCTGGGCTCGGACGTGGTCACCGCCGTGTACGAGGCGGGGGAGGAGTTCCGCACCGTCGTGGTGGTCGACGAGGCGTACGCGGAGTTCTCCCACGGCGGCACCCCCACCGCGCTCACGCTGCTCGAGGGCCGGCCCCGGCTGATCGTCTCCCGCACCATGAGCAAGGCGTTCGCGCTCGCCGGCGCCCGCCTCGGCTACTTCGCGGCGGCGCCGGAGGTCGCCGACGCCGTGCGCCTGGTCCGGCTGCCGTACCACCTCTCCGCCGTCACCCAGGCCACGGCCCTGGCGGCCCTGCGCCACTCGGAGTCGCTGCTGGCCAACGTGGAGGACATCAAGGTCCAGCGCGACCGGATCGTCGACGAGCTCAAGCGGATCGGGCTGGAGCCGGCCGAGTCGGACTCCAACTTCGTGTTCTTCGGCGGCATGGAGGACTCCCGGGCCGTGTGGGGGGAGCTGCTCGAGGACGGGGTGCTCGTGCGGGACGTCGGGATCCCCGGCCACCTGCGCGTCACCGCCGGCACCGAGGAGGAGACCACCGCGTTCCTGACCAGCATGGAGCGGATCGTCTCCGCCGGCTGAGGGGCCCCGGGGCCGGGTCCTCCCGACCCGGATAGCATGGAGGCAGACCACCACCACCGGGCCCGGGGCGCCGCCGTGCGTCCCGGCCCGGACCATCCGCGGCCCACCGACGGCCGTGCCGCGCCCGCGAGGAGTTCCCACCGAATGAGCGACCAGACCACCACCGGCACCCGTGCGCCCCGCCGCGCCGCCCTGGAGCGGCGCACGAGCGAGTCCACGGTGTCCGTCGAGATCGACCTCGACGGCACCGGCGAGAACGACATCGACACCTCGGTGCCCTTCTACGACCACATGCTCACCGCGCTGTCGAAGCACTCCCTGATCGACATGCGGATCCGGGCGACCGGGGACACCCACATCGACGTCCACCACACCGTCGAGGACACCGCGATCGTCCTCGGGGACGCCCTGCGCCAGGCGCTGGGCGAGAAGGCCGGGATCCGCCGGTTCGGCGAGGCCACCGTCCCGCTGGACGAGGCCCTGGCCAACGCCGTGGTCGACATCTCCGGCCGGCCCTACGCGGTGCACACCGGCGAGCCGGAGGGCCAGCAGTACCACCTCATCGGCGGGCACTTCACCGGCTCCATGGTCCAGCACGTCTTCGAGTCCCTGGCCCACCACGCCGGGATCTGCCTGCACGTCACGCTGCTGGCCGGCCGGGACCCGCACCACATCGCCGAGGCCCAGTTCAAGGCCCTGGCCCGCGCGCTGCGCCAGGCCGTGGAGCCCGATCCCCGGGTCCGCGGCATCCCGTCCACGAAGGGGGCCCTGTGAGCGCCGACGGCACCGCCGCGACCGACGGCGCCGCCCGGCCCACCGTCACGGTCCTCGACTACGGCGCCGGCAACGTGCGCTCGGCCGTGCGCGCCCTCGAGGCCGCCGGCGCGGACGTGGTGCTCAGCGCCGACCCCGAGGCGGTGCTCGACGCCGACGGCCTCGTGGTCCCCGGCGTCGGCGCGTTCGCCGCCGTCATGGACGGCCTGCGCTCCGTGGACGCGCTGCGCCTGATCGGCCGCCGCCTCGCCGGCGGACGGCCCGTGCTGGGCATCTGCGTGGGCCTGCAGGTCCTCTTCGACTCCGGGGTGGAGCACGGCCAGGAGACCGAGGGCATGGGCGAGTGGCCCGGCGTCGTCGAACGGCTGAAGGCCGACGTCGTCCCGCACATGGGCTGGAACACGGTCGACCCGCCCGAGGGCAGCGTCCTGTTCCGGGGCATCGAGGACCAGCGCTTCTACTTCGTGCACTCCTACGGGGTGCAGGAGTGGGACTTCCCGCAGAGCATCCAGAAGATGCGGCCGCCGCAGGTCACCTGGTCCGACCACGGCGGGCGCTTCATCGCCGCTGTGGAGAACGGGGCCCTGTGCGCCACGCAGTTCCACCCCGAGAAGTCCTCCGAGGCGGGCATCCAGCTGCTGCGCAACTGGCTCGGCACCCTGCCTCGCACGGGACGCCTCGACCACCTCAAGGCCGGCGACCCCCTCGGCGGGGACACCCTGGCCGGCCGGCCGACCCTGGAGAGCCAGGACGGCGCCGCGTGAGCGCGGCCGTCGTCGTCATGGTGCTCGGGGCGTTCGTCGCCGGCGGCGCCATCTCGTTCCACCAGCAGCGCAAGCCGCTGTGGACGGTCGTCCTCCTGGCCGCCGTCGCGGCGGCCCTCGTCGGCTACGGCTGGTACGCCTGGTTCCAGGGCCGCTGAGCCCCGGGCCCACCCCGAACGCCCGCACACCCGCACCCGAGCACCGAGAGAAGAGAACCCATGTCCCTGAGCGAGACCCCCCGCCTCCAGCTGCTGCCCGCCGTCGACGTCGCGGACGGCCAGGCCGTGCGCCTGGTCCAGGGCGAGGCCGGCTCCGAGACCGGCTACGGCGACCCGCTCGAGGCCGCCCTCGCGTGGCAGGAGGCCGGCGCCGAGTGGATCCATCTCGTGGACCTCGACGCCGCCTTCGGCCGCGGCGACAACATCGACGTCCTCCGCCGCGTGGCCGCCGAGCTGGAGCTGAAGGTCGAGATGTCCGGCGGCATCCGCGACGACGCCTCGCTGGAGCGGGCGCTGTCCCTGGACCCCGCGCGGATCAACCTGGGCACCGCGGCCCTCGAGAACCCCGAGTGGACGCAGAAGGTCATCGCCGAGCACGGCGACGTCATCGCGGTGGGCCTCGACGTGCGGGGCACCGTGCTCGCCGCCCGCGGCTGGACCGAGGAGGGCGGGGACCTCTGGGAGGTCCTGGACCGCCTCGAGGAGCACGGCTGCGCCCGCTACGTGGTCACCGACGTCACCAAGGACGGCACCCTCAAGGGCCCCAACCTGGAGCTGCTGCAGGAGGTCGCGACCCGCACCGACAAGCCCGTGGTCGCCTCCGGGGGGATCTCCTCCCTCGAGGACCTCGCCGCCCTGCGCACCCTGGTGCCCTCCGGCGTCGAGGGCGCGATCGTGGGCAAGGCCCTCTACGCGGGCCGCTTCACCCTCGAGGAGGCCCTCGACGTGGCGGGCCGGCCGGGAGCGCGGTGACCGAGCGGCCCCTGCCGGCGCACATCGCCGCCCAGCTCGCGGGCGCGGGCGGCACGGAGGACACCGGCGGCCAGGCCTGGGCCGGGCGCGACCTGGGGGAGGGCACCAGCCACACCCACCGCTTCCCCGACGACGACGGCGCCGCCGCCCCGGCCGTGCTGCAGGCCCTCGAGGACCTGCGCGCGGGGAGGGGGGACGAGTCCGCGGTGGTCGCCGCGCTGGCCGGGACCCGGGTGTTCGTGCCCGTCGTGGCCGAGGTCTCGGCCTCGACCGTGACCGAGGCCGGTCTGGTGGCCGACAAGGAGGCCGACATGGCCCTCGTGTCCCTGCGGGCGGCGGACGGCCGGCAGGTGCTGCCGGTCTTCACGTCCACCGCGGCGCTCGCGCACTGGCACGACCGGGCGCGGCCGGTGGCCACGGACGTCCGCCGGGCGGCCGTGGCCGCGGTCAAGGACGGCACCCAGCTGCTCGTGCTCGACCCGGGCACGGAGCTCCCGTTCGTCGTGCGCCGCCCGGCCCTCTGGGCGCTGGCCCAGGGCAGGACCTGGACGCCCTCCTACCGCAGCCCGGCGGTCGGGGCGGCCGTGCGGCGCTGCGCCGAGGACCTGCCCGGGGTGCTCGGCGTGGGGACGGCCCCCGGCGACGGGGTGGCCGTGCGCGCCGCGGACGGGGTGGTCGTCCGGGGCGGCGGGGCGGGCCCCGAGCTGGCCGTGGTGCTGTCCCTGCGCGCCGGGCTCGACCGGGCGCAGCTGGACGACGTCGTCGCCCGCTTCCAGGCCCGGCTGAGCGTCGAGCCGGCCCTCGCGGAGGACGTGGACTCGATGCAGCTGCGTCTCACGACGGCGGGCTGACCCGGGGAACCCGGATCAGCCCGCGGCACGCGGGGTGACGGTCCTCAGGTGACGGGACCCGTGAACCGCTCGCCGGGTCCCTGGCCGGGGGCGTCCGGGTAGCGCGAGGCCTCCCGGAACGCGAGCTGCAGGGTGCGCAGGCCGTCGCGCAGCGGAGCGGCGTGCTGCGAGCCGATCTCCGGGGCCGCGGCGGTGACGAAGCCGGCCAGCGCGGTGATGAGCTTGCGCGCCTCGTCGAGGTCCTTGAGCTCCTCCGCGTCCTCGCCGGCGGCGAGACCGCACTTCACGGCGGCGGCGCTCATGAGGTGCACGGCCGCGGTCGTGATGACCTCGATGGCGGGGACCTCCGCGATGTCGCGCATCTGCTCGTCGACGGCGCTGACCGTCTCCTGCGGGATCTCCTGGCCGGACCGTGCGGCGTCGTCGTCGAAGCGGAAGGTGTTCTCGGAAGTCATGTCCCAACTCTGCCACACCGCTGTCCGCCGCCCGGACCGTCCCGGCCCCGCCGGCACTATCCTGCTGGGGAGGCCGGGGGACGGCAGGGAGGAGGCGGGGACGCCGTGTGGATCGGGTGGATCGAGTTCGACGTGCTCCTGGGGGACGTGCACTCCCTCAAGGGCAAGCGCTCCGTGGTGCGGCCCCTCGTCGCGGAGCTGCGCCGCAGGTTCCCCGTGACCGCGGCCGAGGTCGGCCACCTGGAGCTCCACCGCCGGGCCCTGGTGGGCACCGCCGTGGTCGCGGCCGACGCCGCCCGCCTCGTCGAGGTCCTCGACGACGTCGAGCGCTTCGTCGCCGCCCGCCCGGAGACGGAGCTGCTCTCGGCCCGCCGGGCCCTGCACAGCACCGAGGACGAGTGACAGCGCGCACGCCCGCCGTTTCCCGAACCGGCGGCCCATGGGCTAGACTGGTCGGCAGTGTGCAAGTGGAGGAGACTCCCACCCGCGCCGGCCACGGTCCCCGATCCGCTCGGACGACCTGATCACGGCCGCCGGGTCCGCGACGACATCGTCCGCACGACGGCACGGCCGGGAGTTCCCGCGTCCGCTCCGTCACGCAGCGCGCCACCCCCGGGTGGCGCACCGATGAGCCTCCGCTTGCCGACCGCAGCGGGGGCTTTTTGTCGTTGCGGACCGGACCGAACCATGAGGTCCCCGGAAACCTCCGGGCGACCACGCAGAACATCAGGAGCACGGCATTAGCGATCCACGTATCAATGACAGAATCCGAGTCCCCGAAGTCCGTCTCGTCGGACCCGCAGGCGAGCAGGTCGGCATCGTCCGCGTCGAGGACGCACTGAGGCTGGCCCGCGAATCGGATCTCGATCTGGTCGAGGTGGCGCCCAACGCCAAGCCGCCGGTGGCCAAGCTCATGGACTTCGGCAAGTACAAGTACGAGGCCGCGGTCAAGGCCCGGGAGTCGCGCAAGAACCAGACGAACACGGTCCTCAAGGAGGTCCGGTTCCGGCTCAAGATCGACACCCACGACTACGAGACCAAGGTCGGCCACGCCAAGCGGTTCCTCGGGGCCGGCGACAAGGTCAAGGCCATGATCCAGTTCCGCGGCCGCGAGCAGCAGCGCCCCGAGATGGGCGTCCGCCTGCTCGAGCGCTTCGCGAACGACGTCGCGGAGGTCGGCGCGGTCGAGTCGAGCCCCCGGGTCGACGGCCGCAACATGGTGATGGTCGTGGGCCCGCTGAAGAACAAGGCCGAGGCCAAGGCCGAGGCGCGCCGCCAGAAGCAGCGCGACGAGGCGAAGGCCGAGAACGAGCGCAAGGCGAAGGACAAGATCGACACGTCCTCCGCGGCGCCCGTGACCCAGTCGATCGGGGACGCGTTCCCGGCCGAGCTGCGCGAACGGGCCGGGCAGGCCGAGGAACCGGTGCAGCAGCCGGCCCCGGAGCCCGAGGTCCCGGAGACGGCGCAGGCCGCCGCCCCCGAGCCCGAGGTCGCCGAGCCGGAGGCGCCCGAGGCCGTCGAGGCCCCGGAGCCCGAGGTCGCGGAGGCGCCCGAGGTCGTCGAGGCCCCGGCGCCGAAGGCCGCCCCGAAGCCGCCGGCCCCGAAGGCCCCGGCGCCCACGGCCCCGGCCGCGGCGCCGAAGGCTCCCCGGCCCGGTCCCAAGCCGGGCGCCAAGCCCGGGCCCCAGGCCTGAGCGGCGCACGACCTTCCGCGCGAGCGGAGCAGAACTGACAGCGCCCCGCGGCGCGCAGCCGGTCCCGGTTGCGCCCAGGGGCACCGTGGAGGTGCGGCGGACGTCGCCGTGCCCTCCGGTGGCCACCACCGGAAGAAACGCAAGGAGAGCGGCCACATGCCGAAGATGAAGACCCACAGCGGGGCGAAGAAGCGCTTCAAGCTCACCGGTACCGGCAAGGTGAAGCGCCAGCAGGCCAACCGCCGCCACTACCTGGAGCACAAGTCCTCGCGGCTGACCCGCCGCCTGGCCTCCGACCAGATCGTGGCCCCCGGCGACGCCAAGGTCATCAAGAAGATGCTGGGCAAGTAGTCCCCACCGCATCCCCCGGGGAGTCCGACTCCCCGCCCCGCACAGATTTGACCTCCCGGCCGCGCGGCCGGGACCGAAGTGAAGGAGTACACACGTGGCACGTGTGAAGCGGGCGGTCAACGCCCACAAGAAGCGCCGGGAAATCCTCGAGCAGGCCTCCGGCTACCGCGGCCAGCGCTCGCGCCTGTACCGCAAGGCGAAGGAGCAGGTCACCCACTCGTTCGTCTACAGCTACAACGACCGCCGGAAGCGCAAGGGCGACTTCCGCCGGCTGTGGATCCAGCGCATCAACGCCGCGGCCCGCGCCAACGGCCTGACCTACAACCGCTTCATCCAGGGCCTCAAGGCCGCCGAGGTGGAGGTCGACCGCCGGATGCTCGCCGAGCTGGCCGTGAACGACCAGCAGGCGTTCGCCGGTCTGGTCGAGATCGCGAAGAACGCCCTGCCGGAGGACACCTCCGCGCCGCGCGAAGCCGCCGCCTGAGCACAGTCGGAGCAGTGAACCTCACGGAGCGCCTGGCCGCCCAGCCGATGTCCAACCCCCGAGCCGATCGGGTCAGGGACGTCGCGGGACTGGCCGGGCGCTCCGCGCGTTCCAAGCGCGGGCTGTTCCTCGCCGAGGGCCCGCAGAACGCCCGCGAGGCCCTCGCCCGGCATCCGGAGTCCCCGTGCGTGGACGCCGTCTACGTCACCGAGGACGCCCTGGGCCGCCACCCGGACATCGCCGCGCTCCTCGAGCGCGTGGCCGAGGACCGCTCCGTGTTCGTGCGCCTCGTGACGCGGGAGGTCCTCGCCGCGATGAGCGACGCGGTGACCCCGCAGGGCGTCGTCGTCGTGTGCCGCCCCCTCGACGCGGACCTCGGGGCCGTGCTCGCCGCCCGGCCGCGGCTCGTGGCCGTGCTGGCCCGGGTCCAGGACCCCGGCAACGCCGGCACCGTGCTGCGCGCGGCGGACGCCGCCGGCGCGGACGCGGTGGTGCTCACCGCCGGCAGCGTGGACGTCTACAACCCCAAGACCGTGCGCTCGACCGCCGGCTCCCTCTTCCACCTGCCCGTCGTCGTGGGCGCCGACCTGCCCGCGCTGCTCGGGGCCGCCCGCGCCGCCGGGTGCGGCGTGCTGGCCGCCGACGGCCACGGGGACGTCGACCTCGACCGCCTCCAGGACGCCTCCGCCGCCCGGGCCGCCGGCGCGGACGGGGTCGACACCCCCTACGACCTGGCGCGCCCCACCGTGTGGCTCTTCGGCAACGAGGCCCGGGGACTGTCGGAGGAGGAGAAGGCGCTGGCCGACCACCGCGTCGCCGTGCCGGTGCACGGCCGGGCGGAGTCCCTCAACGTCGGCACCGCCGCCACCGTGTGCCTCTACGCCTCGGCCCGGGCCCAGCGGCGCCCCGGCGCCGGGGACGGGCACTGAGCCCGTGACCGCTCCGTTGCCCGCCGCGTACCGCACCCAGGTGGTCGGCGCCGCCCTCCTCGACGACGCCCGCCGCCCCACGGCCTTCCTCGCCGCGCAGCGGGCCTACCCCGAGGCCCTGCGGGGCCTGTGGGAGTTCCCCGGCGGCAAACAGGAGCCGGACGAGAGCTGCGAGCAGGCCCTGGTGCGGGAGTGCGCCGAGGAGCTCGGCGTGGACGTCCGGCTGCTCGCGGAGGTGCGCGGACCGCACGCCCAGGGCTGGCCGCTCAAGGACACCGCGGCGATGCGGGTCTGGACGGCCGTGGCCGCCGGCGGCGACCCCCGGCCCGTGCTGGGGGAGGACCACCTGGCCGTGCGGTGGCTCCCGCTCGCCGACCCCGCCGCCGCGCTCGAGCTCCCCTGGATCCCGGCCGACCTGCCGATCGTGCACGCCCTGCTGGACCACCTGCGGGGCTGACCCGGTCCGTGCCGGCCGGAGCGGGTCAGGTGGCGGCGCGCCGGTCAGCCGTGGTGGCGGGGGGCGGGGGCGTAGCCGCCGTCGGCGAGACCGGCCCCGATCTCGAAGGGGTTGCGGTGCGCCGGGTGCCCGCAGCGCAGCACCGACCACCCCGCGGCCAGGAGGTAGGCCGGCAGGAAGGGCAGGCCCAGCCACTGCGCCCACTGGGTCGCGTGGCGGGACTCGTGGGCCACGAGCCGGGGGCGGGCCGCGACGTCGTCGATCCCGGCGCGGAACAGGACCACGTTGCCCACGGTGAACGCCCCGGCCCGGGGCAGCCGGGGCCGGTAGCCGAAGCCCAGGATCAGCCCCTCCGGGCCGCGGACCAGCTTCGTCCGGGAGGCCGCGGCGACCAGCAGCCCCAGCGGGGTGGACAGGTTCGCCATGTTCCACACCTGCCGCAGGCGCGCCGCCCGGCTCGGTTCGGGTGTCATGGCACCAGCCTAGATCCGCTCGGCGCACCCCGTCCGGGCCGACGATCGCCACGCCTGCGATCACCCGGGCACGGAAGCAGCGGGGCAGCGCCGGCACTCCTCCGCGCCGGACCGCGCCGCGCTCCGGTACCACCGGGTCGTCGACGTGCCGGAGAAGCGGTGGGCGGACCCTGCGGCCCGTGCCATAGACTGGAACACGCCCGCGATCCGTGCCGATCCGGGCTTTCCCGTGCTCCATGTCCCACGGACCGTGGGACGGCGTGCGCGGACGACCCCGTCCCCGAGCCGAAGAAGTCGCCAGCTGATGTCTGAACTGCCACCCGAGACCGCCCCGAGCGGCGCGGTCGACCCGACCGACGAGGCCGCGGTCGCCGCGGCCGTGGAGGCGGCCCTGGCCGCCGTCGGAAACGCCCAGGACCTCGACGAGCTCAAGGAGGTCCGGCTCGCCCACGCGGGGGACCGCTCCCCGCTGGCGCTGGCCAACCGGCAGATCGGTTCCCTGGACAAGTCGCAGAAGTCCGCGGCCGGCAAGCTGGTCGGCCAGGCCCGCGGCCGCGTCAACCAGGCGGTCGCCGCCCGCACCACGGTGCTGGAGGAGGAGCGGGACGCCCGGATCCTCGTCGAGGAGGCCGTGGACGTCACCGCCGCCGGCCGGCGCCGGCGCCTGGGCGGGCGGCACCCGCTGACCCACCTCATGGAGCGCGTCGGCGAGACGTTCGTGGCCATGGGCTGGGAGGTCGCCGACGGCCCCGAGGTCGAGTCCGAGTGGTACAACTTCGACTCCCTCAACTTCAAGCCCGACCACCCCGCCCGGGAGCTGCAGGACACCTTCTTCGTGGACCCGCCCGAGGCGCACCTCGTGCTGCGCACGCACACCTCGCCGGTGCAGATGCGCACGCTGCTCAGCCGCGAGCTGCCGGTCTACGTCGTCGTCCCGGGGCGCACCTACCGCACCGACGAGCTCGACGCCACGCACACCCCGGTCTTCCACCAGGTCGAGGGTCTGGCCGTGGACAAGGGGCTGTCGATGGCCGACCTCAAGGGCACGCTCGAGCACTTCGCCCGGCAGATGTTCGGCCCGGAGGCGAAGATCCGGCTGCGGCCCAACTACTTCCCCTTCACCGAGCCGTCCGCCGAGCTGGACGTGTGGCACCCGAACGCCAAGGGCGGGCCGCAGTGGATCGAGTGGGGCGGCTGCGGCATGGTCCACCCGAACGTGCTGCGCGCGGCCGGCATCGACCCCGAGGTGTACTCGGGCTTCGCGTTCGGCATGGGCATCGAGCGGACCCTGATGTTCCGCAACAACGTCCCCGACATGCGCGACATGGTCGAGGGCGACGTCCGCTTCAGCGAGCACTTCGGGATGGAGATCTAAGACATGCGAGTTCCTTTGTCATGGCTGCGCGAGCATGCCCCCGTCCCGGCGGACGCGACCGCCGAGGACGTCCTGGCCGCCCTGGTGACGGTGGGCCTCGAGGAGGAGGACGTGCACCGTCCCGCGGACCACCTGAAGGGCCCGGTCGTGGTCGGCCAGGTGCTGTCCAAGGAGCCGGAGACCCACTCCAACGGCAAGACCGTCAACTGGTGCACCGTCCGCGTGGTCCCCGAGGGCCAGGAGCAGACCCTGACCGGCGAGGGCATCGACCCCTCCGGCGTGCAGGGCGTGATCTGCGGGGCCCACAACTTCGAGGTCGGGGACAAGGTCGTCGTGACCCTGCCCGGCGCCGTCCTGCCCGGGGACTTCAGGATCTCGGCGCGCAGGACCTACGGCCACACCTCCGCCGGGATGATCGCCTCCGTCCGGGAGCTCGGCATCGGCGAGGACCACGACGGCATCCTGGTGCTCTCGACCCTCGGCCTGGACCCGGAGCTCGGCACGGACGCCCTCGAGCTGCTCGGCCTCCACGACGAGGCCGCCGAGATCAACGTGACCCCGGACCGCGGCTACGCGTTCTCGATCCGCGGCGTGGCCCGCGAGTACTGCCACGCCGTGCACGAGCCCTTCACCGACCCGACCGGGACCGTGGCGCCCCGGGTGCCCGCCCCCACCGCGGACGGCTTCCCCGTGGCCGTCGAGGACGACGCCCCGATCCACGGCAACCCCGGGTGCACCCGCTTCGTCGCCCGCACGGTGACCGGCATCGACGCGAGCGCCCCCACACCCCCGTGGATGTCGGCGCGGCTGCGCCTGGCGGGGATCCGCTCGATCTCCCTGCCGGTGGACGTCTCCAACTACGTGATGCTCGAGCTCGGCCAGCCGCTGCACTTCTACGACCTCGGGACGCTGACCGGCGGCATCGGGGTCCGCCGGGCGGCGCCGGGCGAGACCCTGACCACCCTGGACGGCAAGCGGCGCACCCTGGACCCCGAGGACCTGCTCATCACCGACGGGTCCGGGCCCATCGGCCTGGCCGGGGTCATGGGCGGGGCGGCCACCGAGGTCTCGGACGCCACCGTCGACGTCCTCGTGGAGGCGGCCCGCTTCGACGAGGTCTCGATCGCCCGCACCACCCGCCGGCACCGGCTGCCCTCCGAGGCGTCCAAGCGCTTCGAGCGCGGCGTGGACCCGCAGATCGCCCCGGTGGCCGCCCAGCGCGCCGTGGAGCTGCTCGTGGAGCTGGCCGGCGGCACGGCCGGGCCCGGGGTCACCGACGTGGACGCCACCACCGCCCCCGCGCCCATCGAGCTGCCCTGGGACCACCCGAGCCGCCGCACGGGCGTGGAGTACACGGCGGAGCAGGTCGTCGCGACCCTCACCGAGCTCGGCGCGCAGGTCGAGGCCACCGACGACGGATGGCGCGTCGTGCCCCCGTCGTGGCGGCCCGACCTGGTCGAGAAGGAGGACCTGGTCGAGGAGATCGCCCGCCTCGTGGGCTACGACGCGATCCCCTCGCGGCTGCCCGTGGCGCCCCCCGGGCGCGGCCTGACCGCTGAGCAACAGGCCCGCAAGCGGGTGGCCGACGCGCTCGCGGCCGCCGGGCTGACCGAGGTGCTCGCCTACCCGTTCGTCGCGCAGGCGGACAACGAGCTGTGGGGTGCCCCCGAGCCCGGGGTGCCCGTGCCGTCGGTGAAGCTGGCCAACCCGATCAGCGAGGCCCAGGGGATGCTGCGCGTGTCCCTGCTCCCGGGCCTGCTCGAGGTGCTGCGGCGCAACACCTCCCGCGGCTTCCGCGACCTGGCGCTCTACGAGGTCGGGCGTGTCTTCCGCCCCGGTGAGCAGCTCGGCAGCGCGAGCATCCCGCCGCTGGGGGCGCGCCCGGACCCGGCGGTGCTCGAGGAGCTCGAGGCCGGCCTGCCCGCCCAGCCGCGCCACCTCGCCGCGGTCCTCGCCGGCAAGGACGCGGCCGAGGGGCCGTGGACCGCGCCGCGCGCGTTCGACTGGCAGGACGCCCTCGACGCCGCCCGGCTGGCCGCCGAGGTGCTGGGGGTCGAGCTGACCGTCCGCCAGGGCACCCACCAGGCGTTCCACCCGGGCCGCACCGCGGTGCTCGCCACCGCCGACGGCACCCCGCTGGGCTACGCGGGCGAGCTGCACCCGCAGCTCGTCGCCGCGCAGGACCTCCCCGAGCGGACCGTGGCGATGGAGCTGAACCTCAGCTCGCTCACCGCGGCCGAGTCCGGGGTCGTCCAGGCGCGCCCGATCTCCGGCTACCCGGCCGCCACGCAGGACGTCGCGCTCGTGGTGGACGCTTCCGTGCCGGCCGCCGAGCTGCGGGCCGCGCTCGAGGAGGGCGCCGGGGAGCTGCTTGAGGACGTCCGCGTCTTCGACGTCTACCAGGGACCCGGCATCGAGGAGGGCCGGAAGTCGGTCGCCTTCGCGCTGCGCTTCCGGGCCCCGGACCGCACGCTGACCGCGGACGAGGCCTCCGCCGCCCGCGAGGCGGCCGTCGCCGTCGCCGCCGAGCGCCACGGCGCCGTGCTCCGCGGCTGAGCGGTCCCGCCCGGACGGCCCGCCCCCTCCGGGGAGCGGGCCGTCCGTCGTCCCCGCCCCGCCCGGGCGGTAACACTCGCGAACGCCAGGGAGTGCGCCGTCGACTTCGGTACTGTGGCACCGGGTCCCCGGCCGCGACCCCGGCGTTCGCGACCGACCCCCCCTTCCCCGACCCCGTTCCAGGAGCGCAGCATGACCGAGGAGACCACCGACCGCCAGGAGCCGTTCTTCGCCTTCGACGACGAGCAGGACGTGCAGGACGGGCGCGCCCGCCGGTCGATCGCCTGGAAGCCGACGGCCGTGGGCCTGCTGGGGCTGCTCCTGGGCCTGGTCCTCGCGGTGAGCGCGGCCCTCGCCTGGGACGACTCCCGCAGGCTGGCCGGCTACGCGGACCGGTCGTGGGTGATCTCCGGGCAGTACCAGGACCTCACCAACGATCTGCAGACCAAGACCTGGAACCCCATCTACCGCGGGGTGCTGCCCGCGGACGAGGCGGTCACCGAGCAGCCCTTCGACTCGGGCCTCGCCGACCCGCGCGTCCCGGAGGCGGGGGAGGAGATCGTCTTCCGCGGCACGCAGACGGGCTCCGGCGAGGACGACTTCCACCAGGAGGCCGACGCGCTGCTCGCCGTCGAGGACGGCACCCTCCAGGTGGTCGAGACCGCCGAGGCGGGCGAGTTCGGGGACGGCGTCACCGCGGGCACCATCGCGTGGCAGCGCGTCCAGGCGGCCCTGCTGCTGCTCGCCGGTCTCGCCGCGGCCGGGGGCGGGGTCTTTTTCGAAGCCATTTTCGCGAGCCCCACCTCGTGCGCCTCGATCTCCGCGGCGCCCAGCGCCCGGATCGTCTCCTCGACCTCCTGGGCGAGCATCGCGAGGTCGNGCGGGGGCCCGTTCCCGTCGGTGCCGGGGGGCCGGCGCGGGTCAGGGCAGGGCGGGCAGCTCCCGGCGGAGCAGCCACGTGTCGAGCAGGCCGTCGACCTCCGCCCACCGGTCCCGGGGCACGAAGCCCCGCAGGTGCTCCCGGAAGCCCGCCGTGCTCACCCACCCGTCCCGGTTGGCGGTGGCCCAGCCGCGCAGCAGCGTGCGGAAGGCGTCCTCGCCCACGGTCTCCCGGATCGCGTGGACGGTGAGGGCGCCCCGGACGTACACCACGTCGTCGAAGAGCCGCACCTGCCCGGGGTCCCCGATGACGAGGTCCTGGCGCATCTTGGACAGGGTCCGGTGGGCCTTCTCCGCGTGCCAGCGGGCCGGCCGGTCGCCGGAGGCCTCGGACCAGATCCACTCCGCGTAGGACGCGAACCCCTCGTTGAGCCAGATGTCCTGCCACGCGGAGAGGACCAGGCTGTTGCCGAACCACTGGTGGGCCAGCTCGTGCGCCACGAGCCGCTGCTCCTCCCAGTCCGTGCCCAGCTGGTTCTTGCCGAACACGGAGCACGCGTAGCACTCGAACGGGTCCTCCAGCGACTCGTCGACGACCACCACGGTGTAGCTCGGGAAGGGGTAGGGGCCGAACCAGTCGTTGAACACCTCGATCATCCGGCCCTGCTCCGCGAAGGTCTTCTCCGCCTTCTTGCGCCGCTTCCTGGAGCACACCAGGTACTGGGGGACGCGCGAGCCCGAGAGCTCGTGCCGCTCGTACGGGCCGATCTGCACGGTGGCCAGGTAGGGCGGCAGCGGCACCCGGGACGTGTACACCCAGTGGCGCTCGCCGTCGCGCTCCACCACGGACTCCAGCTCGCCGTGGACCACCACCTCGTAGTCGGCGTCCGCGTGCACGGCGACCCGGTAGGTGGCCTTGTGGGAGGGGTGGTCCACGCACGGGAACCAGGTGGACGAACCGGTGGGCTGCCCGGCGACGAGCACGCCGTCGTCGAGCTCGGCCCAGCCGATCTCGCCCCAGGGCCCGTCCAGGGACTCGGGGTACCCCTCGTAGGCCACGGTGAGCGTGAACGCCTCCCCGGCGGCGACGACGCGCGGCAGGGTCAGCACGAGGCGGCTCCCGCGGTGGTCGGCGCGGACGCGGCGGCCGCCGAGCAGACCGCCGAGTCCGCCGGTGCCGAACCTGACGTCGGTCACGGCGAGCTCGGTGAGGTCCAGCTCGATCCGGTCCGTGTCGTGCAGCGCGCGGCAGGACAGGATGGCGCGCGCCTCGAGGCCGTTGTCCTCGACGTCGTAGTCGAGGTCCAGGTCGTAGTGCTCCACGGTGGCCGCGCAGCACCCCACGAACGGCGTGTAGGGGTCCCGTGCGCCGTCGGCGCCGAGGAAGCGGTGCATCGGTGCGGCGCTCACGGGACCAGCAGCAGCTTGCCCTGGGCGGCGCGGGACTGGAGCAGCTCGTGGGCCTGCCGTGCCCGGTCGAGCGGGAACGTCTCGGCGACGCGGAGGGTCAGCGACCCGTCGAGCACCGCGTCGAACAGCTCGCCCGCGCGCCAGTTGCGCTCCTTCTCGTCGAGCAGGTAGTCGTTGAGGGTGGGGCGGGTGAGGAACAGGGAGCCGTGCTGGGCGAGCCGCTGCGGGTCGAGCGGGGGCACCTGGCCGGAGGAGCCGCCGAAGAGCACCAGCATCCCGCGCCGGCGCAGCGCCCGGAGCGACTCGTCGAAGGTGTCCTTGCCCACCGAGTCGTAGACGACGTCGGCGCCGCGGCCGCCGGTGACCTCCCGGACGTGCTCGGCGAAGCCCTCGTAGCCCACCAGGGCGAAGTCGGCCCCCAGGGAGCGCGCGGTCTCCGCCTTGGCCTGCGTGCCCACCAGGGCGACCACCGTGGCCCCGAGCGACTTCAGCAGCTGCACGGCGAGACCTCCGACCCCGCCCGCGCCCGCGGTGACGACGGCGACGTCGCCCTCCTGGACCGGGTACGTCGAGCGGACCAGGTAGTGCGCGGTGAGACCCTGCAGCGGGACGGCCGCGGCGACCTCGTCGGACACGCCGGAGGGCACGCGCAGGGCCTTGTCGGCGTCCACGAGGAAGGCGTCGGCGTAGGTCCGGGACGCCTGCGAGGTGGTGATCCGGTCGCCCAGGGCGAAGTGGCGCACCTCGGAGCCCACGCCCGTCACCACGCCCATGCCCTCGGAGCCCGGGGTGAAGGGGTGCTCCACGGGATAGACGCCCTCGCGCTGGTACACCTCGATGAAGTTCACCCCCGCCGCGCGGGTCTCGACGAGCAGCTGATGCGGGCCGGGTTCGAGGTCCGGACGCTCGCCGAGGGTCAGGACCTCGGGGCCTCCGGCTCGCTCGACCATGACGCAACGGACCATGACGGGTACCTCCTGGAGATCGCGGACGGGAACCCTGCCATGGTAGGCACGGAGTCCCGCCGCGCCCTCCCCGCAGGGGTCGCCCAGGGGTAGCGTGTGCACAAGAGGGGGCACGGGAAAGCCTCCGTAATCATCGAGATTTGCAGACGGGAAGCGTAGATTCGGGGGCAGAGCCGTTCCCGGGGGGAGCGCGAGAGCGGCCGTGGTCGATCCGAGTGGGGGGATCCTGACGTGCTCCGACGAGGCGCACCCGCGCCCCGCTCCGCCGGTCCTCCCCCCGTAGCGTGCATAAATATTGAAGGCCATGCATAACTTTGAGCTAGAGTGGGTTCTATGACGTTCAGCGCAGCAGTGTCGGGGGCATCCGGCTACGCCGGTGGCGAGGTCCTGAGGATCCTCGCCGGTCACCCGCAGATCGAGATCGGGGCCGTGGGGGCCCATTCCAACGCGGGCCAGCGGCTGGGGGAGCTGCAGCCGCACCTGCACTCCCTCGCCGACCGGGTGCTCGTCGACACCACGGTGGAGAACCTCGCCGGCCACGACGTCGTCTTCCTCGCCCTGCCGCACGGCGCCTCGGCCGCGATCGCCGCGCAGCTGCCGGCGGAGACCGTGGTGATCGACGCCGGCGCCGACCACCGGCTCGACTCCGCCGAGGAGTGGGACCAGTTCTACGGGTCCCCGCACGCCGGGACCTGGCCGTACGGGCTGCCGGAGCTCGTCGTGGACGCCGAGGGCACCCGCCAGCGCGAGCAGCTCCGCGGCGCCACCCGCATCGCGGTGCCGGGGTGCTACCCGACCAGTGCCCTGCTCGCCCTGGGCCCCGGCTTCGCGGCCGGTCTCCTGGAGCCGGAGGACGTCGTGATCGTCGCGGCCTCGGGCACCTCCGGCGCCGGCAAGGCCGTCAAGGCGCACCTGCTGGGCTCGGAGGTCATGGGCTCGATGAGCCCGTACGGGGTGGGCGGCGCCCACCGGCACACCCCCGAGATCGAGCAGGGCCTCTCGAAGGCCGCCGGGCGCCGCGTGCGGATCTCCTTCACCCCGACGCTCGCCCCCATGCCGCGGGGCATCCTCACCACCGCCACCGCGCGGGTCCCCGAGGGCGTGACCGCCGCGCAGCTGCGGGAGGCCTGGGAGACCGCCTACGCGGCCGAGCCGTTCGTCACCGTCCTGCCCGAGGGGCGGTGGCCCTCGACGAAGTCGGTGGCCGGCTCCAACCACGCCCAGCTCCAGCTCGCCCACGACGCCCGGGCGGGGCGGGTCATCGTCACGTGCGTGATCGACAACCTCGTCAAGGGCACCGCCGGCGGTGCCGTCCAGTCCATGAACCTCGCCCTCGGCCTGCCGGAGGACACCGGCCTGACACTCCAAGGAGTCGCACCGTGAGAACGTACCCCTCCCAGCAGCCCGCCGGCACCCTGCAGGTCGACACCGCCCGCGGCGTGGCCGCCGCCCAGGGCTTCCGCGCCGCCGGCACCGAGGCCGGCTTCAAGGACTCCGGCGGACCGGACCTCGCCCTCGTCGTCAACGACGGGCCCCAGCACCACGTGGGGGCCGTGTACACGACCAACCGGATCACCGCCGCGCCCGTCCAGTGGTCCAAGGCCGCGACCGCGGACGGCCGGGCCGCCGCCGTGGTCCTCAACTCCGGCGGCGCCAACGCCTGCACCGGACCGCAGGGCTTCCAGGCCTCCCACCGGACCGCCGAGCTCGTCGGCGAGGCGCTCGGGGTCGGGGCCGGGGACGTGGTGGTGTGCTCCACCGGGCTGATCGGCATCCAGCTGCCCATGGACGTCATGGAGCGCGGCCTCCCCGGGGTCGTCGAGGCCCTCGGGGACGACGACGCCGCCGGGGCCGCCGCGGCCCGGGCCATCATGACCACCGACTCCGTCTCCAAGCAGGCCGCCTACGTCCGCGACGGGTGGACGGTCGGCGGCATGGCCAAGGGCGCGGGCATGCTCGCCCCGGGGCTGGCCACGATGCTCGTGGTGCTCACGACCGACGCGGAGCTCTCCTCCGACGCCCTGCAGTGGGCGCTCGAGGACGCGGTGAAGGTCACGTTCAACCGCACCGACTCCGACGGCTGCATGTCCACCAACGACACCGTGGTGCTGCTCGGCTCGGGCGCCTCCGGGATCACGCCGGACGAGTTCGAGTTCAGCCAGGCCGTGACCGCGGTGTGCCACTCGCTGGCCCAGCAGCTCATCACGGACGCCGAGGGCGCGTCCCACGACATCGAGATCACCACCGTCAACGCCGCGACCGAGCGGCAGGCGGAGGACGTGAGCCGCTCCGTGGCCCGCTCCAACCTCTTCAAGGCCGCGATCTACGGCAACGACCCCAACTGGGGCCGCGTCCTGTCCGCGGTCGGCACCACCGACGCCGCGTTCGACCCCGACCGGCTCGACGTCGCCATCAACGGTGTCGTGGTCTGCCGCAACGGCATGATCGGGGACCCGCGCGAGGGCGTGGACCTGGCCGCCGACCGCAGGGTCACCGTCCTGGTCGACCTCAAGGCCGGGGACGCCGACGCCACCGTCTGGACCAACGACCTGACCCACGACTACGTCGAGGAGAACAGCGCCTACTCCAGCTGACCAGCCCGCCCACCAGCACAGCACCGACCCACGGCGCAGGAGAACCATGACCGACCCGAGTGACCCGACCCGCTACGAGACCGCCCAGCTGAAGGCGGGCACCCTGATGGAGGCCCTGCCCTGGATCCAGCGCTACTCCGGGTCCGTGATGGTCTTCAAGTACGGCGGCAACGCCATGGTGTCCGAGCCGCTGCGGCAGGCCTTCGCGGAGGACATGGTGTTCCTGCGCCACGTCGGGATCAAGCCGGTCGTGGTGCACGGCGGAGGGCCCCAGATCAACCGCATGCTGGAGCGGCTGGGCATCGAGTCCGAGTTCCGCGGCGGGCTGCGCGTCACCTCCAAGGAGGCCGTGGACGCCATACGCATGGTGCTGACCGGGCAGGTCCAGCGGGAGCTCGTCTCCCTGCTCAACGCCACCGGCCCGTACGCCGTCGGGCTCTCGGGGGAGGACGCCGAGCTGTTCCGCGCGGTCCGCCGGGGCACCGTGGTGGACGGCGAGGAGGTGGACCTCGGCCACGTGGGCGAGGTCGTCGGCGTCAACCCCGAGCCCGTCACCCAGCTCCTCGAGGCCGGGCGGATCCCCGTCATCTCCTCCGTGGCGCCGGAGGTCGACGCGCACGGCCGCCCCACGGGGGAGATCCTCAACGTCAACGCGGACACCGCCGCCGCCGCCGTGGCGGTGGCCCTGCGCGCCGAGAAGTTCGTGGCCCTCACCGACGTCGAGGGGCTCTACGCGAACTGGCCCGACAAGGGCTCCCTGATCGCGTCCCTCTCCGCCTCGGAGCTGCGCGCGATGCTCCCGAGCCTGCAGGCCGGGATGATCCCCAAGATGGAGGCGGCCCTGCGGGCCGTGGAGGGCGGGGCGCGCCGGGCGTCCATCGTCGACGGGCGCAGCCCGCACACGTGCCTGCTCGAGATCTTCACCGACACCGGCATCGGTACCCAGCTCGTCCCCGACCACGGAGCATCGTCATGACCGCCCAGCACACCGCCTCCCGCTACTCGGCCCAGACCGCCCTGCTCGGCGAGTACGCCGACTCGCTGCTCGGCGTCTTCGGCAGCCCGTCCCTCGTGCTCACCCACGGCAAGGGCGCCGTGGTCACCGACGCCGACGGCCGGGACTACCTCGACCTGCTCGCGGGCATCGCCGTCAACGCCCTCGGCCACGCCCACCCGCGCTGGGTGGAGATCGTCTCCCGCCAGCTCGCCACCCTCGGGCACGTCTCCAACTTCTTCACCTCCCCCCAGCAGATCGCCCTCGCCGGGAAGCTGCTGTCCCTGGCCGGCGCGCCCGCGGGCTCCCACGTCTTCTTCGCGAACTCCGGCACCGAGGCCAACGAGGCCGCGTTCAAGCTCGCCCGCCGCCACGGCCACGAGCACCCCGGCCCGGACGGCCGGCCCCGCGGCACCGTCCTCGCCCTCGAGTCCGCCTTCCACGGCCGCACCATGGGCGCCCTCGCCCTGACCGCCAAGGAGGCCTACCGGGCGCCCTTCGAGCCCCTCCCGGGCGGGGTCCGGCACATCCCGGCGACCGTCGAGGCCCTCGAGGAGCACCTCGACGGGACGGTCGCGGCGCTGATCGTGGAACCCGTGCAGGGCGAGGCCGGCGTGCGCGAGCTGCCCGAGGGCTACCTCCGGGCCGCCCGGGAACTGACCCGCCGGCACGGTGCGCTGCTGGTCGTGGACGAGGTGCAGACCGGGATGGGCCGCACCGGCCGCTGGTTCGCCTCCTCCGCCGAGCTCACCGGCGACGACCTGCCGGACGCGATCACCCTGGCCAAGGGCCTCGGCGGCGGCTTCCCGATCGGCGCGATGCTGACCGTCGGCCCGGAGGTCTCCGCGCTGCTCGGGGCCGGCCAGCACGGCACCACGTTCGGCGGCAACCCGCCGGCCACCGCCGCGGGCCTCGCCACCGTCACCGTCATCGAGGAGGACGGCCTGCTGGAGCACGCGCGCACCGTGGGCGCCGTGCTCGGCGAGGGGCTGCGCGCGGTCCCCGGGATCGGCGACGTGCGCCAGCACGGACTGCTGATCGGCGCCGACCTCGAGGTCCCCGAGGGGGCCACCGCCCCGTTCGGCCCCGCCGTGGTCGAGGCCGCCCGGGACGCCGGATTCATCGTCAACGCGACCGGCCCCGGGACCCTGCGCCTGGCCCCGCCCCTGATCCTGACCCCCGAGCAGGCGCGCACCTTCCTCGAGGCGCTCCCCGAGATCCTGCGCACCGCCGCCGCCGCGGTCACGGCCCCCGCCGCGACCTCGCCCGACTCCCCGCCGAAAGAAGCATGAACCCGTCCATGACCCCCCGCCACTTCCTCGTCGACACCGACCTCTCCCAGCAGGAGCAGACCGAGGTGCTCGAGCTCGCCGCCCGCCTCAAGGCCGACCGCTGGGCCCACCGGCCCTACGCGGGGCCCCAGACCGTGGCCGTGATCTTCGACAAGACGTCGACCCGCACCCGGGTCTCCTTCTCCGCCGGGATCGCCGATCTCGGCGGCAACCCGCTGATGATCAACCCGGGCGAGTCGCAGCTGGGCAAGGAGAGCGTGGCCGACACCGCGCGCGTCTTCTCCCGCATGGCCTCGACCATCGTGTGGCGCACCTACGCCCAGTCCGGGCTGGAGGAGATGGCCGCGGCCGCCACCGTGCCCGTCGTCAACGGGCTCTCCGACGACTACCACCCCTGCCAGATCCTCGCGGACCTGCTCACCGTCCGGGAGCACCGGGGCGGTCTCGCCGGGCTCACCTTCGCCTACCTCGGGGACGCCGCCAACAACATGGCCCACTCCTACCTGCTGGGCGGGGCCACCGCCGGCATGCACGTGCGCGTGGCCGGCCCGGCGAGCCACCTCCCGGACCCGGCGGTGGTGCGGGCCGCCGAGGAGCGCGCGGAGCAGACGGGAGGGTCCGTGCGCGTGACCACCGACCCGGCCGAGGCGCTCGCCGGGGCGGACGTGGTCTGCACCGACACCTGGGTGTCCATGGGCCAGGAGGCGGAGACCGAGGCGCGGGCGGAGGTCTTCCGGGCGTACTCCGTGGACGCCGCGGCGATGGCCCAGGCCGCGCCCGGGGCGCTGTTCCTGCACTGCCTGCCCGCCTTCCGCGGCTCCGAGGTCGCGGCCGAGGTCATCGACGGCCCGCAGTCCGTGGTGTGGGACGAGGCGGAGAACCGCCTGCACGCCCAGAAGGCCCTGCTCGTCTGGCTCATGGCGCGCTCCGGGCGCTACGACCTGGGTGCCGCCGACGCCTCCGCCGTCCCCGCATGAGCATCCCCGCCACCAAGACCGCCCGGCAGGCCCGGATCGTGGCCCTCGTGACCGGAGGGGCGATCCACTCGCAGGCCGAGCTGGCCGCCCGGCTGGCCGAGGACGGCGTGCAGGTCACCCAGGCCACGCTCTCCCGCGACCTCGTGGAGCTCGGGGCCGTCCGGGTGCGCGAGGGCTCCGGCGCCCTCGTCTACGCCGTCCCGCAGGCCGGGGCCGACCGCTCGCCCGCCTCCGGGATCACCCAGGAGGTGCTCGACGCGCGCCTGGCCAGCCTGTGCCGCGAGCTGCTGGTCACCGCCGAGGCGAGCGCGAACCTCGTGGTCCTGCGGACCCCGCCGGGGGCCGCCCAGTACTTCGCCTCCGCCATCGACACGTCCGTGCTCCCCGCCGTCCTCGGCACCATCGCCGGCGACGACACCATCATGGTGGTGTGCCGGGCGGCGGACGGCGGCCACGCCGTGGCCCGCCGCTTCCTGGAGCTCGCCGAGTAGAGGTCCCGGCGCCGCCCCGTGCCGGCCGTGCGCCGCGCGCTCAGCGGGCCGCGTACTCCTCCAGGACGGGGACGAGCTCCGTGCGCTCGAAGACCCGGGCGAAGTCCAGGGCGGAGTGGGCGCCGGCCGTCTGCGAGGCCCCGGCCGCGAGCAGCGTCCGCACGATCGTCTCGTTGCCCCGGAAGACCGCGCTCATCAGCGCCGTCTGACCGTTGTCGTTGACCCGGTCCGGGTCCGCCCCGGCCTCGAGCAGCGCCGCGACGGTCTCCTCGCGCTGGTGGTAGGCCGCGAGGACCAGCAGGGTGTCGCCCTTGCCGTTGGTGAGGTTCACCGGGACGCCGGCGCGCACGGCCGGCAGGAGGTTCTCCGTGTCCCCCGTCCGGGCCATCTCGAACAGGGAGAGCACGTACGCCATCTCCTCCTCGGTCAGCTGGGGGGCCGCCGGGTCCTGCGGCTGGTCGGTCGGCTGGGGGTTCTCGGTCACGGGTGGTCCTTCGAGGTCGGTCGGATGCAGCTCCTGCCGGCCAGTTTATCGGGGGTGGGGACCGCGACACGCGCCACCCCCAAGTACCCGGGTCTTGACGTTGCAGTAACCGACTGGCACGCTCGTGTGACACAGCTCACCTCGTGCCCGTTCCTCGCGCCGGTGCCCGTGCACCGGGGATCCGGAGTTCCCCCATGACGAATCTCGCCACCCTGCTCACCGACACGGCCGCGGCCTCCCCGGAGTCCCGGGCGGTGGTCCTCGACGACAAGGTCCTGACCTACGGGGCCCTCGACGACCTGTCCGCGCGGGTCGCGTCGGTGCTCGCCGCGGCCGGCGTCGGACAGGGCGACCGGGTGGCCCTGATCCTGCCCAACGTCCCCCACATGCCGATCGCCTACTACGGGATCCTGCGCGCGGGCGGGGTGGTCGTGCCCCTCAACCCCCTCCTCAGCCCCCGGGAGCTGGCGTACCACTTCGACAACGCCGAGGTGTCCCTGGTGCTCGTCTGGGAGGCGATGGCCGAGGCGACCCGCGCCGCGGTCGCGGACCTGGACCGGGACGTCCGGGTGGTCGAGGTCTCGGCCGCCGGCACGCTGCAGGCGCTCGCGGACGTCCCGCCGCGGCCCGGGGTCGCCGAGCGCGACGACGACGAGCCCGCCGTCCTGCTCTACACCTCCGGGACCACGGGCCGGCCCAAGGGCGCCGTCCTGACGCACCACAACCTCCGGGCCAACGCGGCGCTGTCCGCGGGCCTCTTCGACCTGGCGCCCGGGGACGTCATGTTCGGGGCCCTGCCGTTCTTCCACGTCTTCGGCCAGACCGTGGCGCTCAACGGCGTCGTCCACGCGGGGGCGACCGTCACGCTGCTGCCGCGCTTCGACCCGGCCAAGGCGCTGGAGATCCTGGCCCGGGACGAGGTCACGGTCTTCGCCGGGGTGCCGAGCATGTACGTGGCGCTGCTCGCCGCCGCGGACGGCGGGACGGTCGAGCTGCCGCACCTGCGGGCCGGGGTCTCGGGCGGGTCCCCGCTGCCGGTCGAGGTCCTGGAGCGCTTCGAGGAGGTCTTCGGCGCCCCCATCTACGAGGGCTACGGCCTGTCCGAGACCTCCCCGGTGGTGTGCTTCAACCAGAAGGACCGGGGACGCCGCCCGGGCTCGATCGGCACGGTGGTGCGGGGCGCGCAGCTGAAGGTCGTGGACGACCTCGGCGCGGAGGTCCCCGTCGGGGAGATCGGCGAGCTCGTGGTGGCCGGGGAGTACGTGATGGCCGGCTACTGGCGCAACCCCGAGGCCACCGAGGCCGCGATCCGTGACGGCTGGTTCGCCACGGGGGACCTCGCCCGGGTGGACGAGGACGGCTTCTACTACATCGTGGACCGCAAGAAGGACATGGTCCTGCGCGGCGGCTACAACGTCTACCCCCGCGAGGTCGAGGAAGTGATCTACCAGTTCCCCGGCATCGCCGAGGCCGCGGTGGTCGGGGTGCCGGACGAGGCGATGGGCGAGGAGGTCGCCGCCGTCGTCGCCTTCCGCGACGTGCCCGAGGCGGAGCGGGACGCGAAGGTCGACGAGCTGGACGCCTTCGTCCGCGAGCGCGTGGCCAAGTACAAGCACCCGCGCTACTACAAGGTGGTCGACGAGCTGCCGAAGGGCCCGACCGGCAAGATCCTCAAGCGCTCCCTCGACCTCGCGGGCGCCGGGCACCGCGGCTGAGCCCGCACACGGAAGGGGCCGGCCGCTGGACGCGGCCGGCCCCTCCTGCTCGATGGGTCCGCACGGACACCGGGGGAGGCGCCCCGGACGGGGCGCCTCCCGGATGGGTCAGCTGGACATCATCGCGGGGCTCGCCTGCTGGGGCTCGCGCTCCACGGCCACGTGCTCGTTGGGCACGCAGTGGGTCATGGTGAGACCCGCCACGCTGCGCGGGCCGTTGTTGCCGAGGTTGGCCACGCGCTGCAGCTCCTCCTCGGAGAGACGCTGGGTGGCCAGGGGGCCCAGGTCCTTGACGTCCTCGAGGGAGACGCCGATGCCGTCGCCCACGCGGCGGCCCATCTCGTCCTCGACCATGTAGAAGTGCCAGACCATGCGCTCCTGGATCGGGCGGTCGCACTGGGAGAGCGCGCCGACCAGGTTGTCGATGAGCTCCTCCTTCTCCCACTCCTCCTGGAGCTGGAAGCGCTCGCCGGCCTGCTTGTAGTCGTTGGTCCGCTCGATCCGGGCGCGGGTCAGGCGCGCGCTGATCTCCGGGCCGACCTCGGGCTGGTACCCCTCGGGCTTCGGAGTCTCCTGCACGCCTCCGATGATGGACGGCTCGTAGTTCACGTGCGGGTTCTGGCCCGGGGCGTGGTCCACGGCGTAGGCCATCTGGCCGTCGCGCTGGTTGGTGGCCACCGGCGCCTTCGGCGCGTTGACCGGCAGCTGCAGGTAGTTCGGGCCCACGCGGTAGCGCTGGGTGTCCGAGTAGGAGAAGGTGCGGCCCACGAGCATCTTGTCGTCGGAGAACTCCAGGCCGTCCACCAGCACGCCGGTGCCGAAGGCGATCTGCTCGTTCTCCGCGAAGAAGTTCTGCGGGTTGCGGTTCAGCACCATGCGCCCGACCGGCTTCGGCGGGAACAGCTCCTCCGGCCACACCTTGGTGTCGTCCAGCGGGTCGAAGTCCAGCTCGGGGTGGTCGTGGTCCTCCATGACCTGGACCTGCAGCTCCCACTCGGGGTAGTCGCCGGCCTCGATCGCGTCGTAGAGGTCCTTGGTGTGCGAGCCGAGGGTCTGGGCCTGGATGTTCGCGGCGTCGGCCGAGGTGAGGGACTTCACGCCCTGCTTCGGGATCCAGTGGTACTTCACCAGGAGGGACTCGCCGGCGGCGTTGACCCACTTGTAGGTGTTCACGCCGAAGCCCTGCTGGTGGCGGTAGTCCGCCGGGATCCCGCGCGGGGAGAACAGGATCGTGATCATGTGCATCGCCTCGGGCGACTGGCTGAAGAAGTCGAAGGCGCGGTTGGCCACGCCGGCCTCGAAGTTCACGGGGTCCGGCTTCTGGGAGTGGATGAAGTCGGGGAACTTGATGGCGTCCCGGATGAAGAACACGCCCAGGTTGTTGCCGACGAGGTCCCAGTTGCCCTCCTCCGTGTACATCTTCACGGCGAAGCCGCGCGGGTCGCGGGCCACCTCGGAGGAGTCCCGGCCGCCGGCCACGGTGGAGAACCGCACGGCCACGTCGGTGCGCTTGCCGGCCTCGGCGAAGACCTTGGCGCGGGTGAACTTCGCGATGGGCTCGTCGCCGTAGGCGCCGTAGGCCTCGAAGTAGCCGAAGGCGGTGGTGCCGCGGGCGTGCACCACGCGCTCGGGGATGCGCTCGCGGTCGAAGTGGCTCATCTTCTCGAGGAACGCGTAGTTCTCGAGGGTCGCGGGCCCGCGCGAGCCGATGGTGCGGGTGTTCTGGTTGTCGTGGACCGGGTGGCCCTGACGCGTGGTGAGGGTCTGCTCGGGAACGTTCGTCATGGGGTTCCTCTCGGGGTAGGGACCGGGTGTGCAGGACGGCCGGGGCGCGTGGCCCCCGCCGTGGTGGGGTGCGGTCGGTCGGTCTGGATCACACCCGGTCCCCAGTATGTCGGAAGGGCCGGGCTATTGCTAGCTATTCATAATTGCGGAGTGGCGCACGGCACCTCCGCAGGTCGGAGGGCGGGCGCGGCCCGGCGGGGGAGTGCGCGGGACGGTCCGCAGAGTATGCATAAATACAAGTCGACGTGTATAGTCATGCACAGAAGGCGGGGCCACGCCGTGGCGCCCGAACCACCGACGAAGGAGAACACCGTGACCGAGCGTGTTGTGCTGGCCTACTCCGGGGGTCTCGACACCTCCGTGGCCATCGGCTGGATCGGCGAGGCGACGGGGGCCGAGGTCATCGCCGTCGCCGTCGACGTGGGGCAGGGCGGCGAGGACCTCGAGACCATCCGCCGGCGCGCCCTCGACTGCGGGGCCGTCGAGGCCTACGTGGCCGACGCCCGCGACGAGTTCGCCGCGGAGTACTGCATGCCGGCGCTGCAGGCGAACGCCCTCTACATGGACGCCTACCCCGTGGTCTCCGCGCTGTCCCGCCCGGTCATCGTCAAGCACCTCGTGGCCGCCGCCAAGCGCTTCGGCGCCTCCACCGTGGCCCACGGCTGCACGGGCAAGGGCAACGACCAGGTCCGCTTCGAGGTGGGCATCCAGACGCTGGGCCCCGAGCTCAAGTGCATCGCCCCGGTCCGCGACCTCGCCCTCACCCGCGACAAGGCCATCAACTACGCCGAGAAGCACCACCTGCCGATCGCCACGACCAAGAAGAACCCCTTCTCGATCGACCAGAACGTCTGGGGCCGCGCCGTGGAGACCGGGTTCCTCGAGGACATCTGGAACGCCCCCACCAAGGACGTCTACGACTACACGGACGACCCCACGTTCCCGCCGCCGGCCGACGAGGTCGTGATCAGCTTCAAGGGCGGCATCCCCGTGGCCCTCGACGGCCAGCCCGTCAGCCCGCTGCAGGCAATCCAGGAGATGAACCGCCGCGCCGGCGCCCAGGGCGTGGGCCGGATCGACATCGTCGAGGACCGGCTCGTGGGCATCAAGTCCCGCGAGGTCTACGAGGCCCCCGGCGCCATGGCCCTGATCGCCGCGCACCGTGAGCTGGAGAACGTGACGGTCGAGCGCGAGCAGGCCCGCTTCAAGCGGATGGCCACCCAGCGCTGGACCGAGCTCGTCTACGACGGCCAGTGGTTCTCCCCGCTCAAGCAGTCCCTCGACGCGTTCATCCAGGACACCCAGAAGTACGTGGACGGCGACATCCGGATGACCCTGCACGCCGGCCAGGCCACGGTCACCGGCCGCCGCTCGAACACCTCCCTGTACGACTTCAACCTCGCCACCTACGACGAGGGCGACGCGTTCGACCAGTCCCAGGCCCGCGGGTTCATCGAGCTGTTCGGCATGTCCTCGAAGGTCGCGGCGTCCCGCGAGCAGCGGATCGCGGCCGAGGGCAAGTAGCCCCCGAGCACGTAGGCTCGTCCCCAGCAGGAACGGGCACGACGACGGAGGGCCCCATCCCGGCGGTGGGGCCCTCCGCCCACGCCCGGCCGACCCGACCCCCGGCGGCCCCGGCCCCGGCGGAACCCACGAGGAGAGACATGGCGCAGCAGGACAAGCACGGCACCAACGAGGGCGCGCTCTGGGGCGGGCGCTTCGCCGGGGGACCGGCCGACGCCCTCGCGGCGCTGAGCCGGTCGACGCACTTCGACTGGCGCCTGGCCCCCTACGACATCGCGGGCTCCCGGGCCCACGCCCGGGTCCTGCGCACCGCGGGGCTGCTGACCGACGACGAGCTCGGGGGCATGCTCGACGCCCTCGACCGGCTCGAGGCCGACGTCCGCTCCGGGGCCTACGCGCCCGCCCCCTCCGACGAGGACGTCCACGGCTCCCTCGAGAAGGGCCTCATCGAGCGGGCCGGGCCCGAGCTCGGCGGCAAGCTGCGCGCCGGCCGGTCCCGCAACGACCAGATCGCCACCCTCGGGCGGATGTACCTGCGCGACCACGCCGCGATCATCGCCCGCAACGTGCTCGACGTCGTGCAGGCCCTCCTGGACCAGGCGAAGGCCCACCCGGAGGCCCCGATGCCCGGGCGCACCCACCTCCAGCACGCCCAGCCGGTGCTCCTGTCCCACCACCTGCTCGCCCACGCGTGGGCGATGCTGCGGGACGTGCAGCGCCTCGTGGACTGGGACGCCCGCGCCGCGGTCTCCCCGTACGGCTCGGGGGCGCTCGCCGGGTCCTCGCTCGGACTGGACCCGGGGGCCGTCGCCGCCGAGCTGGGCTTCGACTCCGCCGTGCACAACTCCATCGACGGCACCGCGGCCCGGGACGTCTACGCCGAGTTCTCCTGGGTCACCGCGATGATCGCCGTGGACATGTCCCGGATCTCCGAGGAGATCACCACATGGGCCACCAAGGAGTTCTCCTTCGTCACCCTCGACGACGCCTTCTCCACCGGGTCCTCGATCATGCCGCAGAAGAAGAACCCGGACATCGCGGAGCTCGCCCGCGGCAAGGCCGGCCGGCTCATCGGCGACCTCACAGGGCTGCTGGCCACGCTCAAGGGCCTGCCGCTGGCCTACAACCGGGACCTCCAGGAGGACAAGGAGCCCGTCTTCGACGCGATCGACCAGCTCGAGGTGCTGCTGCCCGCGGTCGCGGGGATGATCGCCACCCTCGACTTCAACACCGGGCGGATGGCCGAGCTCGCCCCGCAGGGCTTCGCCCTCGCCACGGACGTGGCCGAGTGGCTCGTGCGCCAGGGCGTGCCCTTCCGGGACGCGCACGAGGTCGCCGGGGACGCGGTGCGCGTCTGCGAGCAGCGCGGGATCGAGCTGTGGGACCTCTCCGACGAGGACTTCGCCGCCATCTCAGACCGGCTCACCCCCGGCGTGCGCGAGGTGCTCACCGTGGCGGGTTCGCTGGCCTCGCGCAGCGCCCAGGGCGGCACGGCGCCGTCGGCCGTGGCCGCGCAGATCGGCGAGCTCGAGCGCCAGGTGGCCGAGGCCGCGGAGTTCTCGCGGCGGGCGCCGATCGTCGCAGGATGAGCGTGAACGGGCCCGTCACCGGGCCGGCGCTGCTCGAGCTGCTGTCCCGGCCGGCTCCCGAGGTGGCCCCCCGGCTGCTCGGGAGCCTGTTCGGCCACCGGACCGCCGAGGGCTCCGTGGTCCTGCGGATCACGGAGGTCGAGGCCTACGGCGGGCCGGACGGCTCCGACCTGCCGGACCCGGGGGCGCACACGTGGCGCGGGCGGACGGCGCGCAACGCCTCGATGTTCGGTCCGCCGGGCCACGTCTACGTGTACTTCACCTACGGCATGCACCACGCCGTGAACCTGGTCTGCCGCCCCGAGGGCACCGCCGGCGGGTGCCTGCTCCGCGCGGGCGAGGTCGTCGAGGGCGTGCCGCTGGCCCGCGCCCGCCGGGCCGCCGGACGCTCCGGCCCGGTGCCCGACGCCGCGCTGGCACGTGGCCCCGGCAACCTCGCCAAGGCCCTGGGCATCGACCTGACCCACGACGGCGCACCGCTCACCGCGGGGGACGCCGCGGCGCCGGGCTTCTTCCTGCGGCTGCCCGGCCCCGGGGACGCCCCCGCCGCCGGCCGCGGGCCCCGCACGGGGGTGTCCGGACCCGGCGGGACCCCCGAGTTCCCCTGGCGCTGGTGGCTGCCCGGCGAGGCCTCCGTGTCCCCGTACCGCGCCGCGGTCCCGCGCCGGCGCCGCTGAGTCCGCGGGACCCGGACGGATAGCATGAGCGGTGTGACTGAATCCGTTGAGCAGATGATCGAGCGCCTGTGCGTGAAGATCCCCGACTACCCGGAGCCGGGGGTCCTCTTCCGCGACCTGACACCCCTGTTCGCGGACGGTCCCGGCTTCCGGCGGACCGTCGACGCCCTGGCCGACGCCTTCCGCGGCCAGTTCGACCACGTGGCCGGCGTCGAGGCCCGGGGCTTCCTCATGGCGGGGGCCGTGGCCTACGCGACGGGCGTGGGCCTCATCCCGGTGCGCAAGGCCGGGAAGCTCCCCCGGGAGACCTTCCGCGAGGAGTACGTCCTGGAGTACGGCTCGGCGGTGCTGGAGATCCACACCGACGACGTCCCGCGCGGGGCCCGCGTGCTCGTGCTCGACGACATCCTCGCGACCGGCGGCACCCTCGGGGCCACGGCGCAGCTGCTGCACCGGGCCGGGCTGCACGTCGCCGGGTTCGGGCTGATCATGGAGCTCACCGACCTGCGGGGCCGCAGCCAGCTCGGCGGCCACCGGGTGCGGGCACTGTACCGGGTCTGACCAGGGGCGAAGCACCCCGGCGAAGCACTGTGACGCACCGCGCCGCCGGATCGCCGTCGGAACGCCCGCGGACCGGTAGAATCGATGGTCTGTTCGATCCGGAACGAGGTGTCCACCCATGGCAGAGACCGTCGCCACGATGGCGGCCGAGCAACTTGCTGTCGAACGCGCGTACGTCGCGATGCTCTACGACCGGCTCGACGAGCTGCGGGCCGAGAAGACCGCCGAGCTCGCGGCCGTGCGCCGCAGCGAGTCCTTCGGCAACCACCAGAACCGCGCTGAGCGTGACGCGTTCGCCTCCCACTACGAGGACCGGCTCGCCCAGCTCGAGGCCGTGGACCACCGGCTCGTCTTCGGCCGCCTGGACGGCCAGGACGGCGACCGCCGCTACGTCGGGCGCATCGGCCTGGCCACCGCGGACCACCAGCGGCTCATGGTGGACTGGCGCGCCCGCGAGGCCGCGGCCTTCTACCAGGCCACCGCGCAGAACCCCATGGGCATCCGGCGCCGCCGCCACCTCATCCTGGAGGGCCGCGACGTCGCCGCCCTCGAGGACGACGTCCTCGACCCGGACATGCTCGAGGACGAGGGCGTGCTCCACGGCGAGGGCGCTCTGCTCGCGGCGCTGAACCAGAAGCGCACCGGACGGATGTCGGACATCGTCGCGACCATCCAGGCCGAGCAGGACAAGATCATCCGCGCCCCGCTGCCCGGCGTCCGCGTGGTGCAGGGCGGGCCCGGCACCGGCAAGACCGCCGTGGCGCTGCACCGGGCGGCGTACCTGCTCTACGAGCACCGGGAGCGGCTGCGCAAGGCGGGAGTGCTGATCGTCGGCCCGTCGTCGTCGTTCATGTGGTACATCGAACGGGTGCTGCCGGCGCTCGGGGAGACCGGCGTCGTGATGTCCTCCCTCTCCGAGCTGTTCCCCGGCGTGGCGGCCGTCCCCGAGCGCGACCCCCGGACCGCCCGGCTCAAGTCCGGCCTCGACATGGCCGAGGTCGTGGCCCGCGCCGTGCGGGACCGGCAGAAGGTCCCGGCGGCGGACCAGGTCCTGTGCGTCGACTCCCACCGCGTGACGCTGACCCCGCGCACCGTCAAGCGTGCCAGGGACAAGGCCCGTGCCACGGGGAAGCCGCACAACGAGGCGCGCAACACGTTCGTGAAGATCGCCCTGCGCGAGCTCACCGAGCAGCTCGGCGAGCACCTCAACACCACCAGCGGCAACGTCATGGACCGCTCCTACCTCGCGGAGGACATCCGGCAGTCCCGGGACGTGCGGATCGCGCTCAACCTCGCGTGGATGCCGCTGTCGCCCCAGACCCTCGTCGCGCAGCTGTTCAGCAAGCGGCACTACCTCGAGTCCGCAGCCCCGCACCTGAGCGCCGCCCAGGTCGAGGCCCTGCTGCGCCCGGCCGACGCCCCCTTCACCGTGGCCGACGTGCCGCTGCTGGACGAGGCCGCCGAGCTGCTGGGCGACCTCGACGAGGCCGGGGTGCGCCGGCGGGCCGAGGCGGACCGGGAGCACCGCAAGGCCACGGACAACGCCGAGCACGCGCTGGCGAACATGCACCAGAGCCTCGAGGACGTCGGCGCGGACGGCATCGTGACCGCGGCCCAGCTCACGGACTTCAACGCGGTCACCCAGCACCGGATGACCGCCGCCGAGGCCGCGACCGCGGACCGCACGTGGGCCTACGGGCACGTCGTGGTCGACGAGGCACAGGAGCTCTCGCCGATGCAGTGGCGCGTGCTCATGCGCCGGTGCCCCATGAAGTCGTTCACCGTGGTCGGCGACATCGCCCAGGCCGGCTCGGCCACCGCCGCCCGCAGCTGGCAGGACGCCCTCGAGCCCTTCGTGGGGGAGCGGTTCGTCCTCGACGAGCTCACGGTCAACTACCGCACCCCCGCCGAGATCGCCGAGGCCGCGGTCGACGTCGCCCGGGCCGCCGGCCTGGACATCTCCGCCCCGCGGGCCGTCCGCGAGGGCGAGCCGCCGATCGTGCAGCGGGTCGGCGCCGCGGACGTGGTCGAGGGCGTCCTCGAGCAGGTGCGCACCGAGCTCGACCTGGTCAGCGGCGGGCTCGTGGCCGTGGTCGTGCCCGAGGACCGCGTGCAGGAGATCGGCACGGCCCTCGCCGGGGCCCTGCCCGGGCTCGTGGGTGCCGGGGTCCGCCGGCTGGACCGGCAGGTCGTGGTCCTCTCCGCGTGGGACGCCAAGGGACTGGAGTTCGACTCGGTGGTGGTCGTCGAGCCGCAGGCGCTCGTCGAGGAGGTCGGCGGCGGGGTCGGCAACCTGTACGTGGCCATGACCCGGCCCACCCAGCGGCTGCGCGTCGTCGCCGCCCGGCCGCTGCCGGCCGGCCTCGACCGGTTCTGACCCCGGGCCGCAGGGGACACCAGGACGCGGAGGGGAACCCCCTCCGCGTCCTGGTACCTTGGAAGCCGTGTCGAACGCAATAGACCTGGACCTCCAGCACAACGATCCGTCCTTCGCCAACGTGTGGCAGGAGCTGCAGTGGCGCGGCCTCGTGCACGTGTCGACCGACGAGGCGGCCCTCGAGCGGTCGCTCGCCGAGGAGAAGGTCACCTATTACTGCGGCTTCGACCCCACCGCGGCGTCCCTGCACCTCGGGCACCTGGTGCAGCTGCTGCTGATGCGCCGGCTCCAGCTCGCCGGTCACCACCCGATCGGGCTCGTGGGCGGGTCCACCGGTCTGATCGGGGACCCGCGGCAGAGCTCCGAGCGGGTCCTGAACTCCCGGGAGACCGTCGCGCAGTGGGTGGACCTGCTGCGCGCCCAGGTCGAGCGCTTCCTCTCCTTCGAGGGCGAGAACCGGGCCGTCATGGTCAACAACCTGGACTGGACCTCCCAGCTCTCCGCCATCGACTTCCTCCGCGACATCGGCAAGCACTTCCGGGTCGGCACGATGATCAAGAAGGACATCGTGGCCAAGCGGCTCAACTCGGAGGAGGGCATCTCCTACACCGAGTTCAGCTACCAGATCCTGCAGGGACTGGACTACCTGAACCTCTACCGCGACCACGGGTGCACCCTGCAGACCGGGGGCTCCGACCAGTGGGGGAACCTAACCTCCGGGACCGACCTGATCCGCAAGGTCGAGGGCGTGTCCGTGCACGCCGTCGGCACCCCGCTGATCACCAACTCGGACGGCACGAAGTTCGGCAAGTCCGAGGGCAACGCGGTGTGGCTGGACCCGGAGCTCACCTCGCCCTACGCCTTCTACCAGTTCTGGCTCAACACGGCCGACGCGGACGTGGTCGACCGGCTCAAGGTCTTCACCTTCAAGACCCGGGCCGAGATCGAGGAGCTGGCGCGCTCCGTCGAGGAGGAGCCCTACAAGAGGCAGGCCCAGAAGGTCCTCGCCTGGGAGGTCAACTCGCTGGTGCACGGGGAGGCGGCGACCGAGAAGGCGATCGCGGCCTCGGCCGCCGTCTTCGGACGCGGCGAGCTCACGGAGCTCGACGCCGAGACCCTGGACTCGGTCGCCCGGGAGCTGCCCGGCGCGAGCGTGTCCGCCGGAGCGCTGCAGGTCGCCGACCTCCTCGTGGCCACCGGGCTGTCCGAGTCGAAGTCCGCCGCGCGCCGAACCCTCAAGGAGGGCGGGGCGTACGTCAACAACGAGAAGGTCGTCGGTGAGGACGCCGAGCTCGGGCCCGACCAGCTCCTGCACGGCCGATGGGCGCTGCTGCGCCGCGGCAAGAAGCACCTCGCCGCCGTCACCGTGGAGGCCTGATCCGGGCCCGATCCGCCCACCACCCCCGTCCGGGAGCCGAGCTTGCAGGCCCCTGGGCGGGGGTGTAGTGTTCATCGAGTCGTCAGGCAGGGCCGAGAGGCCGGCGGGCGACGACACCGCAAAGAGCAGCAGGACCGAGAGGTGCTGCCTAGTTCATGCGGGAGCGACCGTTCAGGTCGGTCCGAACCCGGAACAACGCAAGTTGACACGCCGAGAACGGACTGCGTAGGATGGTCGAGCTGCCTGAGGCGGGGAACGAAGTTCCAACGCGGAGGGCACCGAAAATTCCAACACGGTTTCCGGGTGTGGTGCCTGGTTGCTGGTCTGTTGTTTGAGAACTCAATAGTGTGCCATGTTTGTTGATACCGGATG